>CALXFF010000010.1 GCA_944387525.1 uncultured Clostridia bacterium
TACAATAGAGAGTTACAAAAACTTACACCAACATCACAGTTACAAGAACTTATTCCAACAGTTGTTGAAACAGCAGTATTAGTAAATGATTCACTTGATTTATTTATTTCAAAATTGCAAGATGAGGCAAAATCTAATGATTATTTAAATCAATTAAAAGAGCAAGATAATTATGAAGAAATAAAAGAGGCTTTGAATCCTAAAGAATATAATTTAATAGTTACCCCAAAAGAAATTGATGATTTGATTGAAAATATGAAAGATGTTGTTGCAAGAGGGATTAATTTCGCAATGTAATTATTATAAATATTTTATTAAATTATTGAAATAACGTTTTTATATTGTTATAATAAGAGTGAAAATAGAAACAGAAACATCAAATTTAGTTTGATAGTATTAGAAACGAAAGAAAAAGGAGGAAAAATAAGTGCTAAAAAACAAGCTTATACAAGATAAAAAAGTTGAAAGTTCTGAAAAAGAAGATACTAAAGTTATAGAAAAAAGAACAATTGAGCAATTATTAAAAGATTTAAGAGTACAAAGAGATTGGTCATATTGGAATGTAGTAGAAGAGTTAACAAGGCAGGGAGTAATACTAAATGAAAAGACAATAAAAAAATGGGAATATGGATTAGAATATCCGGACTTGGATGTAATATATAAATTGTCTCAAATTTATTCAGTGCCAAGTGAAAATTTTGTAATTGCAAAAAATAATAGTTTCAAAGAGGGCTTTGAAACTATACATATGGAGTTTATAAAGAGAATTTGTTATATAACAGGAATATCCTTGAAAATAGGATATATATCAATGTATATAATGATTGGATTAGTATTAATAGGAGCATTATTATTCTTCATAGGAAAGTGTAATGAATATTTGTTGGTAAGGAGTATGATGAATTAATAATTAAATAAAATTAATTAAAATTCTTGCAAAAAAAAATATGTTAATATATAATCAAGTTATAAAATGAAAAATAAAAGGAGGAAAAATATATGGATGAAAAAGAGAAAAAAGAAGAAACACAAAAAAATACTGAAAATAATAAGGACATAAAGAAAGAAGAAAAGAATAAAAAAGCAGATACTAAAGTAAAAGGAAAAGTAACAGTAGAAAACAAAAAATCAAAAAAAGCTCCAATAATAACAGCCATCGTTATTATAGCTATTATAATTTTAGCAATTGTGTTATATGTAGTATTTGCAAATGGACCAAAAGGTGTAGTTGAAGGAATGTTTAGTGCTCTAAAAAATGGTGATTATGATAAGGTAAATGAATATATTAATTATAATGAAGTGATATCATCATCAGACGTGCTTGATAGTGAAAGTTTAGATCAAGAAACAATGAATTTATTGTTTGACAAATTAAGTTGGAAAGTAACAGAAACAACTCAAGAAGAAAATACTGCTAATGTAACTGTTGAAGTAACAAATAAGAATTTCAAAACAATAATTGCAAATTATATGCAAAATGCGTTAAGAGTAGCATTTAGTGGACAAGAATTAAGTGATGCTGAAATGGAAAATTATTTATTAGAAGAATTAAGAAATGAAGATGTAGAAACAACAACTACAACACAAACTATTAATTTAACAAAACAAGATGGAAGATGGGTAATTAATACAACAGATACAAATTTAATTGATATATTATTACCTGGATTAAATGAAGCTGTAAATTCATTAAGCTAATAGTAATGTATAATGTAAGATTTTAACTAGCATAATATTTAAGAAAAATAAGTATAACTAAGAGTTAAGATTTCTTAGGTATACTTATTTTTGAATTCTTTAATATGTTATCAATACTAGAATTTTTATAAAATTCACAAATATTACAATCAGTACATAAATTAACTCTATTTTCAAATACTAATTCTAAAGTCTGTATAAATTCATCAATTTTATTATCAATTAAGTGAATATAAATCTTTTTAGGAATTAAATTTAATAATGAATTTAACGTAAAATCATTAGAAGAAAAAGAAATATCACTTAGATATTTAGCATTAAAAATATCACTATCTGGAGCGATAATATTTTTATCTTTATCTAATAAAATTGATTCTGATGAAGAATAAATAAGATGTACGAGTTCACATTTAGAATCTTGAGAATTTATATATAATTTTAATAAAGACACAAATTCTAGATATTCTTTTTCAATTAGAAAATGATTTACAGCATTATTTACAGTATCATCTAAAATTGAAAAATATGCTTTTAATCTAAAATAAATAAATCCATCTAAATAAAGAACCTTATTATCTTTTATAAAATCATAAAAACCATTATATAATATTTGAAATTTTTTATCAAAGAAATTAATATAGTCATCAGCAAAAATATCAAAACAGAAAGAAAGAATTTGTTCTCTTTCCTGACTATTAAAATAAAAATAATTCTGTAGTAGAATATGCTTCAAAAAATCTTCTTCTAATTCATCTATTACTAAAAAGGAAAGAATAGAAGAGATTTTTGAATAAAAAGAGGCAAAATCATTACCTAAGTAATGTATTATTACATTTTTATAATGTTTAAATTGATTTTCGGAAAAATAGATATTTTCTAATTTACTATATTTTAATTCATTTAATAGATACGAAATAACATTAGAATCATTTGTTTTAATGCATAGTGACTTCATAAAAATCCCCTTTCTAATAAATTTAGTATCTACTAAATGTAAAAAACTTATACATTATAATATGCTAAATTATTAAAAAGGTGTCGCGTTGGGTGTCGCATTGGGGTGTCGCATTGGGGACGTTTCTCATGCGACATTTACTTTAATTTTAATAAAAAATTAATCTTTTAATGTTAAATGTCGCATGAGAAACGTCCCCAATGCGACACCTCAATGCGACATTATCCATAAATTCTATAATCTATATCTGGAAAAACACAATCTTTTTTAGATATGTCTTTCAAAAATTCTTCATCAATTTCATCATTTTTTATTTGATAATATAACTTAGTAAATCTTCCAATATGGTCTTTAATTCTCTTTTTAGCATAATCAACCATAGTACCATTTGTTATAATAAATAACCAATCACTACTTTGAGCAAGTAATAATTCTCTTGCACATTGATTTAATGCTTTTTTCTTTAATCCTTTTGCATTTGGATAAAGATTTGCAAGTTCACACATTCTATCACCTGCAACATGTAAATGTCTATGAACATAGTCATTTGTTGGATTTAGCCATACTTCGCTATATCCATTAGCACCCCAACTAGAACGACAAGGAGTTGCAACTTGCATATTTGGATATTTATCTATAAACTCTGAAGGTGTAATCAATTCAAAATTACAATCATCATAATAAATTTTCTTAAATAAAACATATAACCAATAAGGACCTTCATACCACCAATGTCCATAAAGTTCAGCATCATAAGGACAAAGGATAATTGGAGGTGTATCCATATATTTTGATAAATTTTCAATTTGAGCATTTCTGCTATCGAAAAAGTGACCTGCTTGTCTTTCGGCAGAATCTTTAGCCCATTGAAGATTATAGTAATCTTTAAATTCGGTTTTTCCAGTAATTCTATAATATTTAATTCCTGTATGGACACGTACACCATTATGTGCAATATATGGCTTTATATAATCATAATCTGCATCATAACCAATATCACGGTAAAATTCTCTATAA
Organism: uncultured Clostridia bacterium; assembly: GCA_944387525.1. GTDB lineage: Bacteria > Bacillota > Clostridia > TANB77 > CAG-508 > CAG-269. The sequence continues at coordinate 3,671 of CALXFF010000010.1, forward strand.
TTAAAGTCTCCTGGATAACCATTTATAGAACTCCAAACTTGTCTTGAAGATTCCATATCGCGTCCAAATGCAATAACTCCTTGAGGAGAAACTATTGGAGCATAAGTACCATAAATAGGGGTTGGGTCTGCATATAAAATTCCATGTGTTTCTGTAATGATATAATCAATTCCAAATTCTTTTAAATATTTGTCAGCTTCTGGAACATATCCACATTCAGGAAGCCAAATTCCACGAGGTTTTCTTCCAAAATATCTTTCATATGTTTGAACTCCAACAGCTATTTGAGCTTTTACAGTTTTCTCATTTACATATAAAATTGGAAAATATCCATGAGTAGCTCCACATGTAATAATTTCTAAAACTCCAATATCTTGAAAATGTTTAAAAGCTTCTATCAAATTACATTTATAAACATCTTTAAATAAATGTAAATCATTTGAATATCTATCAAAATAGTAATGAGAAAGTTTATTTAATCTTTCGTCACCAGCAGTTCTTTTGATTTCTTTTTCAGATAATTCAATAAGTTGTTTTAAATATTTTATATATTTTTTTTGTAATAATTTATTATCTAACATTGAAAGTAGAGGAGGAGTCATAGACATTGTAATTCTGAAATTAACGCCTTCATCTACTAATTTTTGAAAATTTGTTAATAATGGAATATAAGTTTCAGAAATAGCCTCATATAACCATGATTCCTCTAAGTAATCATCACTTTCAGGATGATGTATAAAAGGAAGGTGAGCATGTAAAACAAAACTTACATAACCTTTTTTCTCTTGCATTATAAAAGCTCCTTTCGTGATGAAGGATTTCCAGAAGATGGATTAGATAAATCATATAATTCTTCTATATTTTCATTTTGATAAAGTTCTTTATATAAATCATAAATATTATAAATTTTGCCCATATTCCTAATAAATGAAATAGAAGAAATAGGTTTTGAAACTTGTTCTCCTGTTTTTACATTTCTAAAATAAACCATTTTTTGTTCTTTATTAAATAAAATGTGGTCATTAGGTGATTCTATTTCATTAGAAGTAGAAACATAAATATAATCATCGTGAATTTCTTGTGTTTTAGTTATTGGCCTTCTTCCTAATTCAATACGATAATCACATTTACTATCTGCAACATTTAAATACCAACTGTTTGCAAAATCATTTATTTCAACTTCAAAGCTATAACCAATTGTATCATTATGAACAATTAATACAGGTCTAGTATTTTCAAAGAAATGTTCTCCATATTTTTCTTCAAAATTTTTTCTATCTTTATCTGATATATCCCAATAAATAAATAGATTTGTAGGAGTTTGTGCCAATACTTTTACAACTGTTTGATTATATCTATATGGCAAATCATAATATTCAACAATTTCAACTTTTTCTTTTTTGCTAGAAGTTTTTTTAGTTGAAGTTTTCTTTCTAGTAGTTGATGTTTTTTTAGTAGTAGTTGTTTTTTTTCTAGTAGAAGTAGTTGATGATTTCTTTTTAGTAGCTGAAGTAGCAGTTGTAGTTTTCTTTTTTGTACTAGCAGTTTTACTTTTTGTTGCTTTACTAGAAGAAGTAGTTGCTTTTTTAGTAGTAGATGTGCTTTTCTTTGTAGTACTACTCTTTTTTGTAGTAGTAGAAGTCGCTTTTTTTGGTGTTTTAGCAGCTTTTTTAGTTGTTGTTTTTTCTATATTTTCTTCTTTTTTCAATTCTAAATCATTTTGTTCTTTTGTTTTTCTTGGCATTTGATATCCTCCTATGTAATCTCATAATATTTCTTTCTTATATTATAATAAAACAAAAATAAATTCAAGAGAAAAATGTATTTTTTTAAAGTTTTTTGTAATTATTTTAAAATATTAAAATTAATAATATATATGTTTGGAAAAATAATTAAAATAGGATAAATAGAAATAAGATTTCTAAAACTTGACAATAAAAATATAAAAATAAGTTAAAGTAAAACTACAAAAATTTTATAATGAAAAAATAATAAAAAATTGACTAAATATTTAATTAAGTTGTTTCTTAAAATCTTGAATAAAATCACCTAAAATTTCTTCAATTGGAACTTGAAATACATATGACAAAGCATAAAGTTCGTAATCCTTTAAAATACGTTTACCTTTTTCTAATTTATGCAATGAGGGTTTTGATATATCAACTCCAACTAAAGCCAATTTCGTAGATAAATCTGTAAGAGATAAGTGATTTTTTTCTCTTAACTCTTTAATTTTATTGCTAGAAACATTTAAGTGATTATTAAATTTTGTACATTGATACATATTAAAATCCTTTCACATTTTTTAAAATTTTATAGTATTTTAAGAAACGGTCGTATACGCTGGAGAGACGAATAAATTCGACCGCTTGTACTAGTTGCAAAAAAATGAAATAAAATATATAATACAAATACAAATTGTATGACGTAAGGAGGAGGAATTCTTTTGGTTATAGACAAAGTAAAAAAAGTAAATGAAGCTGAAAAAAGTAATGTTAGAAATGAAAAAGCAGCTGACATGATGATTGGAAAATGGGTTAAATGTGATGCATGTAAAGAGATAATTTACAAAGAAGAATTACATGCTAATTTAAGTGTATGTCCTAACTGTGGTAAGCATTTTAGATTATCTGCAAGAAGAAGAATTAAGCAAATAGCAGATGAAGGAACATTTAAAGAAATTGGCAAAGATATATTAACAACAGACCCTTTAGAATTTAAAGGCTATATGAAAAAAGTTGAAGGATTAAGAGAAAAAACTAAAATTGACGAGGCAGTAAAATGTGGAACATGTGAAATTGAAGGAGAAAAAGCAGTTTTAGGAGTTATGGATGGTAACTTTTTAATGGGAAGCATGGGAAAAGCAGTAGGAGAAAGAATTACATTAGCAATTGAAACAGCAATAAAAAAGAAATTACCATTAATAATGTTTTGTGTATCTGGTGGTGCTAGAATGCAAGAGGGAATTATATCTTTAATGCAAATGGCGAAAACATCAAGTGCAATTGCAAACCTAAATAAAGCAGGATTATTATATATATCAGTTTTAACAGACCCAACAACTGGTGGAGTAACTGCAAGTTTTGCAAGTTTAGGAGATATTATTTTAGCAGAACCTAAAGCATTAATCGGATTTGCTGGACCAAGAGTTATAGAACAAACAATAAAACAAAAACTTCCAGAAGGTTTTCAACGTTCAGAATTTTTATTGGAACATGGATTTATTGATAAAATCGTTGAAAGAAAAGATATGAAAGAAACAATTGCAGAATTAATAAGATTACATACAAAATAAAAACACAGAAAGGAGAATTAGAAAAATGGCAAAAACAACTGCATGGGAAAAAGTACAACTAGCAAGACAATTAGAAAGACCAAAAGCTCTTGATTATATAAATAATTTATTTGATGAATTTATAGAATTACATGGTGATAGAAATTTTGCTGATGATAAATCTATAGTTGGTGGAATTGCTACTTTAGATGGAAAGCCTGTAACAGTAATTGGAGAGCAAAAAGGTAAAAATGCTAAGGAAAACTTAGAAAGAAATTTTGGTATGCCAAATCCAGAAGGATATAGAAAAGCATTAAGATTAATGAAACAAGCTGAAAAGTTTAATAGACCTATTATAACATTTATTGATACACCAGGAGCATATCCAGGGTTAGGAGCAGAAGAAAGAGGACAAGGTGAAGCAATAGCAAGAAATATTATGGAGATGTCCCAACTAGAAGTCCCTATTATTTGCATAGTTATAGGAGAAGGTTCAAGTGGTGGAGCTTTAGCAATTGGTGTTGGAGATAAAATAGTTATGCTTGAAAATTCAATTTATTCAATATTATCTCCAGAAGGCTTTGCAAGCATTTTATATAAAGATTCAAGTAAGGCAAAAGAGGCTGCAGAAGATATGAAGGCAACAGCAGAAGATTTGAAAAAGTTCGGAATTATTGATGATATTATTAAAGAGCCAAAAGATGGAGTGCAAAATGATTTTGATAAAGTTATTAAAGAAATTAAGAAATATTTAATTAAAAATATTGATGAATTAGAAAAAATACCAAAGAAAAAGTTGGCTGAACAAAGATATCAAAAATTTAGAAATATGTAGGAGGTTTTTAAAATGATTTTAAAAGGTAAGAAAGTAGTAATTATGGGAGTAAGAAACAAATGGAGTATAGCATGGGGAGCAGTTCAATCTGCTCATGAACAAGGAGCAGAAGTTATTTGTACATGTTCAGGAGATAGTGTAGAAAAGGTTAAAGATTTAGTTAAAGATATGCCAGGAACAAGTGTATATGTATGTAATGATGTAGGATTAGATGAGGATATAGATAAATGCTTAGAAGAAATCAAAAAAGACCATGGTAAAATTGATGGTATTTTACATGCAATAGCACATGCAAATACAGAAGATTTGAGAAATGACTTTATATTAACATCAAGAGATGGGTATGCACATGCTCAAGATGTAAGCGCATATTCTTTAGTTGCAATTGTTAGAATGGCAAGAGAAAAAGAAATGTTAAATGAAGGTGCAAGTATTGTTGCATATACATATTTTGGTTCAGAAAAAGCAGTAGAAGGATATAATGTAATGGGTGTTGCAAAAGCAGCATTAGAAGCAAGTATTAGATATCTATCTAGAGATTTAGGAAAAGACGGATATAGAATTAATGGAATATCAGCTGGACCTATTAAAACATTATCTGCTAAAGGAATTAAAGATTTTGGAAGTATTTTAGATATAGTTGAAGAAAGAGCACCATTACATAGAAATGTTACAATTAACCAAGTTGGTGATAGTACAGCATTTTTATTTAGTGATTTATCTAGTGCTATAACAGGTGAAATTATACATGTTGATAATGGATTCTCTATTGTTGGGGTTTAGAAATCAAAACAATATAAATAAAATAAGATAATAACTACATATTAATAGCTATTATCTTATTTTTATATTTTTAAAAATAAATATTTAATTATAATTTTTCTATTTCTTCTTTAGTTAAATTTGTTATTTTGATTATAATATTAATATCTAATCCTTCTTCTTTCATTTTTTTAGCAATTTCTTTATTCTTTTGTTCAAGTCCATCGTTTTTTCCTTTTCTATAATTATAAGCTTTCACCTCTAATTCATCTAAAATAGCCTTTTCTCTTAGCTCTGCTAATCTCCTTATTCTTTCATCTTCACTCATAGTATTTAATTTTTCTTTTGCTTTTTTCATACTTTCATTATTTTTCATATAATTTGTCACCTCTTTACTTTCTGGATTATTTAAAAAACTTAACCATTCTATTAGCTTTTTATCTTTTCCGGTAGCTTTATTATTTCTCATTTTAGGTAATTCAATTATATGTAATTCTAAGTCATCTGTCAAGACTGTTTTTCTGCCTTTTTCTTCAATTATCTTCCACTGAGTGTGGAATTCTAAGTTTTTTAATATGTCTATTTTAAAATTAGCAATTAATACATTTATTGTCCTTTTTAAATCTATATAAGGGTGGCCTTTTTGTAGTTCTTTTGAGTATTGTTTAGACCAATAATACAATATTCTTTTTATTATATCTTTATCATCTGATACTTGCATCTCAATATTGCAAAATTCATTATTATTAATTTTAGCAAGGACATCCACAATACCCATTTTATCTTTAAGATTTCTTCTTCTCAGTACTATATTTTGATTTAAATCAATTTCATTAATTTCTTCATCAAGTATGGTACTTAACAAGTCTTTTGTAATTTCTTCACTTCCAACTTCTCCAAAAAGAATTTGGAAAACAATATCAAGCTTTGGAGAGAGAATAGAGTTTTCAGATTTTTTATCATTTGTAGATTTAGTTATTTGATTTTCTTGCATAGGCAAGCCTCCTTGAAATAAATTTACAGTTAAATTCAGATATATTGAAATTTAAAATCGAAAAAAATTAATATGAAAAAATATATAAATATAGTTTTATATTATTATAAATTTTAATATAAACAATATATGTCATAGATTAAACCGTTACCATATTTTACCATATGATTTTTTCTATTGCAATAGATTTAGATAAATTCACATAAAATTTACATTTGCAAATTGGAAGGTAGTAATTTGGGATTTTATGTAGTTTTTGTACAGGGTGGTAAATTTTATTAAAAATTCTCAAAAAAACCTTTAAAAAAAACACAAAATAGTATAAAATATTATAAAATTTAATTTTAGGAGAGGAATATGAACAAAAAATGGCAAATATATGAAACAGATGAAAACAAAATACAAGAAATATCGCAAAAATACAACTTAAACAAATTATTATCAACAATACTAGCAAATAGAAATATAATAAATGAAAAAGACATAAAACAATTCTTAAGCCCAACAAGAAAAGACTTTCATGACCCATTTTTAATACATGATATGGAAAAAGCAGTAGAAAGAATAATAAAAGCCATAGAAGAACAAGAAAAAGTGACAATATATGGAGACTATGATGTAGATGGAATTACAAGTATAACAGTATTAAAAAGCTATTTAAGTGATAGAGGACTAGAAGTTGAAACATACATACCAAATAGACTAAATGAAGGATATGGATTAAACAAAGAAGCAATTGAAAAAATACATAATAATGGATGTCAGTTAATGATAACAGTAGATTGTGGGATTTCAGGGATAGAAGAAATTGAATATGCAAATTCACTTGGGATTGAAACAATTGTAACAGACCATCATGAGCCAGGAAATGAGTTACCAAAAGCATTTGCGGTAATAGATAATAAAAGAAAAGATAGTAACTATCCATTTAGAGAACTTGCTGGAGTTGGTGTAGTTTTTAAACTTATTCAAGCAATTTCAATCAAGTTAGGATTAGCTGAAGAAGAATATCTAAAATATTTAGATATAGTTTGTATTGGTACAATATCAGATATAGTACCTTTAGTTGATGAAAACAGAGTAATTACAAAACTTGGATTAATGTTAGTTAGACAAACTAAAAATATAGGATTAAAAGCAATTCTAAAAACTTCAGGATATAACAAAATTGATTCAAATACAATATCATTTGGTGTTGCACCACGAATCAATGCATGTGGAAGAATGGGAGTTGCAGAAGAAGCTCTAGAGTTATTTTTGTCAAAGAATGTTAATCATGTAATGGAATTAGCTAGAAAACTAAATGACCATAACAGAGTAAGACAAGAAACAGAAAAATCGATATTTGAAGAAGCCTTAAAACAAATTCAAGAAAAACATTTAGATGAAAACAACACGATAGTTGTAGGTGGTGAAAATTGGCATCATGGAGTAATTGGAATAGTATCTTCAAAAATTACAGAAATGTATTTTAAACCTAGTATCTTATTAAGTTTTGAAGGTGATGATTTAGGAAAAGGCTCTGGAAGAAGTATACCAGGATTTGATTTGCATGATGCATTGATGAAATGTGAGGACTGCATTGAAAAATTTGGTGGACATAGTATGGCCATTGGAATTACTGTTAAAAGAGAAAATCTTGAAAAACTTAAACAGGAATTAGAAAATATCGCTATTGAAGAAAAAATTGATGAAATAGTACCAATCATAAAAATAGATGCGAGAATAAACTTATCAGAAGTAAATAAAGAAATGGTAGAAAGCTTAAAAGAATTAGAACCTTTTGGAGAAGGTAATAAAATGCCTATATTTGCATTCAAAAATTTAAAAATAGATTCAATAAGAGCATTATCAGAAGGAAAACATCTAAAACTAACATTAAAGGACAACAATACAATTGTAAATGCTATTGGATTTAATATGGGGGAACTTGCACAAGATTATCGAATTGGTGATAAAATAGATGTTGTAGGTACTTTGGAAATTAATAGTTTTAATGGTACAGATAGTATTCAGATAAATATGAAGGATTTGATGAGAAGTATTTAGAAATAGAGAGAAGAAAGAAAAGAACCCCAATTGCATAGCAATTGAGATTCTTACGGCGAACTTTGTTATTTGCTTTCTTTTCCAGCATCATACATCTTACAGTAGCTTAGGACTAAACATACAAAACTTGCAATCAGCACAAGCTCATAGTTGTCTTTTTGAAAGCACCCCATAATTGTACCTAAGACTAATCCAATGAGGCCTATTATGGCCCAGAAGATTGCAAAAACAAAAGTTCTCGTTGAGTTGTTAGAAGGTTGCATATTGTTTTTCATAATGTATTATCCTTTCTTCTTTGAAAGTTCCAATAAAGCTTGGAACGATTAATAAAGTTGCATATAATTATTATACCATAAATTACATGAAAAGTAAAATAAAAGGGATGTGAATTATCAATGAACGAAAACAAAGAAATAACAATACAAGACGTAATAAGTAAAAGAAAACAACATTCAAGAAGAGTAGACACAAAACTAATAATGAAAGCATATAACTTAGCAAACGAAAAACATAAAGACCAAAAAAGAAGTTCAGGTGAACCATATATAATTCACCCTCTTAATGTTGCATATATATTAGCTGATATAGGACTAGATGAAAGTACGATATCTGCAGCACTATTACATGATGTAGTAGAAGATACAGATGTAACAGATGAACAACTAAGAAAAGAATTTGGTGATGAAATCGCTGATATGGTTGCAGGAGTAACAAAACTTAGCAATATACAATTTGCATCTGTTGAAGAGCAACAAGCAGAAGATTATAGGAAAATGTTTCTTGCAATGGGAAAAGATATAAGAGTAATACTTATAAAACTTGCAGATAGACTTCATAATATGAGAACATTAAAATATCTAAGAAGAGATAGACAAATTGCAAATGCAAAAGAAACAATGGAATTATATGCACCACTTGCAAATAGATTAGGTTTATATTCATTAAAATGGGAGCTAGAAGATTTATCATTTAAATATTTAGAGCCTGAAGAATATCATGAATTAGTAGAAGGAATAAATAAGAAAAGAGAAGAAAGACTAAAATTCATTGAAAAAATAATGGATGATATTAGAGCAGAATTAAAGAAACAAAAAATTGATGCAGAAGTAACAGGAAGAGCAAAACATTTATATAGTATATACAGAAAAATGAAAAGAGACAATAAAACACTAGACCAGATATATGACTTATTTGCCCTTAGAATACTAGTAAACTCTATTAAAGACTGTTATGCTGCATTAGGTGTAGTGCATGAAATGTATAGTCCGATGCCAGGAAGATTCAAAGACTACATAGCTGTTCCAAAACCTAATATGTATCAATCAATTCATACAACACTATTAGGAGATAAAGGAACACCATTTGAAGTGCAAATACGTACATGGGATATGCATAGAGTAGCAGAATACGGAATTGCAGCCCATTGGGCATATAAAGAGGCAAGTTACTTTGGAAAGAAACAATCAGTAAAAGTTCAAGAAGACAAACTTGCATGGCTTAGAGAAACATTAGAGTGGCAAAGTGAAATGCAAGACCCACAAGAATTCTTAAATACATTAAAAACAGAATTATTTGAAGATGAAGTATATGTATTTACTCCAAAAGGAGCAATAAAGGTGCTACCAAGAGGGGCAACACCAATAGATTTTGCATATGCAATTCATGCTGAAATTGGTAATAGAATGACAGGATGTAAGATAAATAGCAAGATGATGCCTATAATCACACCACTTCAAAGTGGTGATATAGTTGAGATAATCACATCTGATAATTCAAAAGGACCAAGTAGAGATTGGCTTAAATTTGTAAAAAGTTCAACGGCTAAAAATAGAATTAAAAGCTGGTTTAAAAAAGCTCAAAAAGCAGAAAACATAGAAAAGGGAAAAGATTTAATAGAAAAAGAAGTAAAAAGAATTGGATTTTCTCATAGTGATTTATTCAAACCAGAATATATTGATCCAATGCTTGAAAAATATAAATATAAGAACTTAGATGAAATGTATGCAGCAGTTGGATTTGGGGCAAATTCAGCAGTAAAAGTAATTGCAAGAATGTTACAAGAATATCGAAAAGAACATCAAGAAGAAGATATTGAAAAGAAATTAGAAGAATTAAAACAAGCAAGACATAGAAGACCAAAACCATCAAGCTCAGGAGTAATTGTAAAAGGAATAGATAACTGTTTAGTAAAACTATCAAAGTGCTGTAATCCAGTACCAGGAGACGAAATAGTAGGATATATAACAAAAGGTAGAGGAGTATCAGTACACAGAAAAGACTGTGTAAATGTAAAAGACTTATTATCAGAAGAAAACAGAATGATTGATGTAGAATGGTACAATGAAAATACGGAAACATCATATCAAGTTGAAATAGAAATACATTCAAATGATAGAAGCGGTTTATTAGTTGATATATTAAAACAAATAGGAACAACAAAAGCAAAAATATTAGGAGTAAACACTAAAACAACAAAAGAAAGAATAGCTATAATGGATATTATGCTAGAGGTTGAAAATTTAGACGAATTAAACAAGGCACAAAAAGCAATAAGAAAAGTTGATAGTGTTTATGAGGTAAGGAGAAAAAAATGATTTTAAAAGAATTAAAAATTACAACTTGGATAGGTGATCCAACGAATTGCTATATAATAGTAGATGAAGAATCAAAAGAAGCTATGGTAATAGATCCAGCAGGTGATGTTGATAAGATAGTAGAATTATTAGATATATTACAAGGAAAATTGAAATATATTTATTTAACTCATTGCCATGGAGACCATATTTTAGGAGTGAATGATTTAAAAAATAGATGTGGAGGAAAAATTTTAATCCATAGATATGATGCAGAGGGTTTAAATGATAAAAATATTAATTTATCTGGGGTTATAGATATTCCTGAAATAGAATTAGAAGCGGACTCAAGAGTCGATGATAATGATCTAATACATTTAGGAAACTTAGAATTTAAAGTAATACACACACCAGGACATACAATAGGAGGAACATCTTTATATTGTGAAAAAGAAAATTGCTTATTTTCTGGTGACACATTATTTAGAGGAACTTGGGGAAGAACAGATATACCAACAGCAAGTAGAGAAGAAATAATAGCTTCTATTGTTAATAAATTAATGACTTTACCAGATGAAACAATAGTGTATCCAGGACATGGGATGATGACTAAAATTAAAGAAGAAAAACCAATTTATTTGGAATTAAAGCCAAAGTTGTATTAAAATTAATAAAAATAGTACATTGAAAAAACAAAAATGCTTGAATTTTACATAAACATAATGTATAATGTTCAACGTAACTTAAATTGGTATGTAAGAAAGGAGTTTTTGTTATGATGACGTTATTAGAAGCGTTGGAAGAACTTAAAAAGCGGAGGTATGATCTTAAATTCAAGTGTAAGGGATATTTAGAAATATCTAAGCAAGATAGGATAATACTAAGATGTAGTTTCTACGTAGAAAAAGGAAAGGACATTACAGAAGTTCCAGGAACTATTGATACACCAAAAGGTGAAACAATACGTTTTAGAAAAATGGAAGATATCTATTTGTTAGAAGAAGGATTAGGTATTGTCTTTGTAGACAAGTGGGGAAAAAAGAAAATGCTTAAAGAATCCAAAAAAGAACACAAATGGATATTGGAAGATTTTTTAGTTGAAAAAGGAAAATAACAGAAACTTGAATAGAGGGAAACTATTTCCCTCTTAATTATTAAATAAAGAAAGAAGATGATATAAATGGAAAAAGTAGAACCAAGAACATTGGCAGGAACAATGGAATTGTTACCAAATGAACAAATATTATTTAATCAAATAAAAGATAAAATAGAAAATACATATAAAAAATTTGGATTTTTGCCACTAGATACACCAATATTAGAGTTATCAGAGGTGTTGCTTGCAAAAGCTGGGGGAGAAACAGAAAAACAAATATATAGATTTAATAAAGGGGATACAGACTTATCATTAAGATTTGATTTAACAGTACCTCTTTCAAAATATGTTGCAAAAAACTATGGAAATTTAAGTTTTCCATTTAGAAGATATCAAATTGGAAAAGTTTATAGAGGAGAAAGACCACAAAAAGGAAGATATAGAGAATTTTATCAATGTGATATAGATATAATAGGAGATGGAGAATTAGATGTTATAAATGACGCAGAACTTCCAAGTGTTATTTATACAATATTTAAAGAGTTAGGATTTGATGATTTTACAATATGCATAAATAATCGTAAAATTTTAAATGGGTTATTTGAAAATATAGGTCAAAAAGAAAACTCTGTAGAAATTTTAAGAATAATAGATAAAATAGAAAAGATAGGAAAACAAGCTGTAATTGAAGAATTAGAAAAAATAAATGTATCAAAAGAATCAATAGATAAAATAATAGAATTTATAGAAATTAGTGGAACATCAAAAGAAAAGGTTGAGAAATTAAAAAAATTAGGAATAGAGAATGAAACTTTTAAGAAGGGACTAGAAGAATTAGAATTTGTCTATGAAAATATAAAATTATTTGGAGTACCTGAAGAAAACTATAAAATAGACCTAACAATTGCAAGAGGTCTTGATTATTACACAGGAACAGTGTATGAAACATTTTTAAATGATTATCGTGAACTTGGAAGTATTTGTTCAGGTGGTAGATATGAAAATCTAGCAGAATATTATACTAACAAAAAACTTCCAGGAGTTGGTGTTTCAATTGGATTAACAAGACTATTCTATAAATTAAATGAACTAGGTTTGATAAAAGCAACAAAAAAAGCAATTTCAGATATAATAATAATACCAATGTTGGAGGACTTAACTAAGCCAATTAAACTTGCAACAGAACTTAGAAGTTTAGGTGTTAATACAGAAATATATAGCAATCAAAAGAAATTAAAAGCAAAAATGAAATATGCAGATAAGTTACAAATTCCATATGTAATTGTTATTGGTGAGGATGAAATTAATTCGAATGAAATTAAATTAAAAAATATGGAAACTGGCGAAGAAGAAACAATAGAATTAGATGCTAAAAAAATATACTTGATAATAAAAAATAAATATAGTATAATTTAAAACGAAATGAAAAAAGGGAGGAAAAGCGCATATGAGTAGGAGAGAAAAAAATGGAGAAAAGAAAAAAAGAAAAGGACTAAAAATATTTGGAATTATAGTGTTAGTATTAATAATTATTTTAGCAATATTAGTAGGTTCTATATTTTGGTTCATAAATAGTAAACTAAGCAAAATGCAAACTGTTGATATAGACGAATCAGATTTAGCAGTTTCAACAGAAGTTGAACAAAATTTAGAAGAATATAGAAATATAGCAATATTTGGAATAGATAGTAGAGAAGACACATATAGTAAAGGCAATAGGAGCGACTGTATTATAATTGCAACAATAAATAATAATACAAAAGAAGTTAAACTAACATCTGTATATAGAGATACTTATGTACAAATTGAAGGACATGGGTTGGACAAGATAACACATGCATACTCATATGGAGAAGCACCACTTGCAATAAAAACCTTAAATGCTAATTTAGATTTAAATATAAAAGAATTTATTACAGTAAATTTTGATGCTGTTAAAGAAATTATTGATTATATTGGTGGAATTCAAATGACAATAACATCAGAAGAAGTACCACATATATCTGGAATCTCAAGTGCAGGAACATATAACTTGACAGGAGAACAAGCATTGGCATATGCTAGAATTCGTCATGCAACGGGTGGAGATTATAAAAGAACAGAAAGAATGAGAGATGTATTAACAGCAGTAGCAAATAAAGTAAAAACAATGAATGTTAGCCAATTAAATGGTTTAGTTGATGAATTATTACCTAAAGTATATACAAATATAACAGCAAGTGACATATTTAGCTTATTCCCAAGTGTAGCAAGCTTTAATATAACAGAAAGTATAGGATGGCCATATGAAACAAGAGGAATTACATTAGATAGATGGTATGGTGTGCCAGTTACACTAGAAAGCAATGTAAAACAATTACATCAAGAATTATTTGGAGAAACAGACTACGAACCATCAGAAAATGTAAAAAATGTAAGTAATAGTATTATAGAAGCAACAGGATATACAAATTAAAAAATAGTGAAAACAATTTCACAATTTTGACTGTGTCAAATTTTAAAGGAGAATTTATACTAAAAAATGAAATTAAATATAATTAGAGGAATATTAATAACAGCTCTAATAGCAATATTTGTAACTATATTTGGCTTTTCAAACCAAAATGCTGAAACATCATCAGGGTTAAGCCAAAAAGTTGCAAATTTTGTTGTAGACTTTGTTCCATCGATTAAGAATATGCCAGAACCAGAAAAAGAAGATGTTGTGGATAGAATAGAAAATGTAATTAGAAAAATAGCTCATTATTCAATATATACATTAGTAGGAATTTTATTGATGAGCTTAATGAGTACATATAAATTAAAAGAATTAGATAGACTTGCGATAAGTTTAATAATAGGAGTAATATATGCCTCAACAGATGAAATACATCAAGTATTTGTTCCGGGTAGGGGTCCACAAATTACTGATGTAATACTTGATTCAATGGGGGTATTGACTGGTATTTTTATAGTTATGTTAGTTTTAAAAATACATGGAAAATGTAGACATAAGTATACAAATATGACATAACATACTTGACTTAAAATGTCGAAAATAGTATAATTAAGTTGTTGTGATAAAAACATACAAATCAACATAAAACGAATTTAAAAAATTCAGAAAAAGGGGATTTTAATAAAATGAAACTTATAAAAAAATATAGGAATGTTTTATTAAGAATTTTAGATATTTGTATAATCGTTGTAGCTTATTTTATTGCTGAAATGATTATAAATAACAATTTAAATATTGGTAGTGAATTAACAGTCACAATGCTTAATACTATAATTTTAGCAATTATAGTATATTCAGTGATTTTAAATCTATTTAGAACATACAAAAACATAACAAGATATGAAAATGGAAATGATTATTTGATATATGTTTTAGCATGTTTACTTTCATATACAATAATAATGACAATTAAAGAGGTCTTTAATTTACCAATTTTAGAAATGAGAATAAATTTAATAGCAGCATTAATTATTGTAACTGCTTTAATAGGTTATAGAGTAACAACAAGAATGATATTAACTTCAGGACATGATTCACATGATGAAAATATTAATAAAAAGAATGTTTTAATAATAGGAGCAGGAGATGCAGCAAAGACAGTAATAGGAACATTAAAAACAACAATGAAGAATTCATATAATATCGTTGGATTAGTAGATGACAATATTAATAAAGTAAATTATGCAATATCAGGAAATAAAATATTGGGAACAAGATATGACATACCAAGAATATGCAATGAAAAGAAAGTAGATGTTATATTTTTTACAATATCAAATATATCAAATAAAGATAGAAAAGATATTTTAGAAATTTGTCAACAAACACAAACAAAAGTCAGAATATTACCAGGAACAACAGATTTAATAAATAATAAAAATATAATGAGTAATTTTAGAGATATAGAAATAGAAGACTTATTAGGAAGAGATCCAATTAAATTAGATAATAAAAATATTGGAAAATTAATTGAAAACAAAGTTGTTCTAGTTACTGGTGGAGGAGGCTCAATAGGTTCTGAGCTTTGTAGACAGGTTATGAAATTTAATCCAAAAGAATTAGTAATTGTTGACATTTATGAAAATAATTTGTATGATATAGAACAAGAATTAAGAATGAATTATCCAGAGGCAAAAATTAATGCAATAGTTGCAAGCGTAAGGGATAAAGAAAGACTAAATGAAATATTTGAAGAATTTAAACCATATTTAGTATTCCATGCAGCAGCACATAAACATGTACCATTAATGGAAACAAGCCCATTAGAAGCAATAAAAAATAATGTATTTGGTACATATAATGTTGTAAACTGTGCAGATGAATACAATGTAAAAAGATTCATATTAATTTCAACAGATAAAGCAGTAAACCCAACAAATATAATGGGAGCAACTAAGCGTTTATGCGAAATGATAGTACAAGCTAAAAATAAAGTTAGCAAAACAGAATATGCAGCAGTTAGATTTGGAAATGTATTAGGAAGCAATGGTTCAGTTGTGCCACTATTTAAAAAACAAATTGCAAGTGGAGGACCAATTACAGTAACGCACAAAGATATAACAAGATTTTTTATGACTATACCAGAAGCAGTATCACTTGTATTACAAGCTATGAGTTATGCAAAAGGTGGAGAAATATTTGTACTTGATATGGGAGAACCAGTTAAAATTTATGATATGGCAGAAAAATTAATAAAACTTTCTGGATTAGAACCAAATGTAGATATAGAAATAAAAATTACTGGATTACGCCCGGGAGAAAAACTATATGAAGAAATATTAATGGATGAAGAAGGTTTAGAAGCAACAAAACATGATAAGATACATATTGCAGAACCTATGAATATTAATATGGATATGATCGAAAGTAAATTACAAAAACTAAATAAATTATTAGAAACTTCTGATAACGAAGATAAGGAAAAAATTAAAAAAGTTATAAAACAAATTGTTCCTACTTTTAGAGATGGAAAACAATTAAACGAAGAAAAAATGAAAGAATATGCTATGAAGAATGAAGAAACTACTAAGGATAGCAATGTAGAAGTTGTTGAGCATAAAAAGGTAGA
Organism: uncultured Clostridia bacterium; assembly: GCA_944387525.1. GTDB lineage: Bacteria > Bacillota > Clostridia > TANB77 > CAG-508 > CAG-269. The sequence goes on from CALXFF010000010.1 coordinate 20,320, forward strand.
GGCAATGGCGTAAATATATAAATTGCAAGATAAAATGAAGCAAAGAAATAAAAGGGGATAAGAAAATTGGAAAAAAAACCATACTTAGTTATTAAAAGAATAATCGATATAATATTTTCGGTATTAGGATTGATTATTCTTATACCAGTTTTTCTGATTATATCAATAGCTATAAAAATTGAATCAAAAGGACTAGTTATATTTAAGCAAAAAAGAATTGGAAAAAGAAAAAAATATTTTACAATATATAAATTTAGAACTATGCGAAGTGATACACCAAAAGATATGCCTACACATATGTTAAAGAATGCTAATGGATGCATAACAAAAGTTGGAAATATTTTAAGAAAAACATCTTTAGATGAGTTACCACAACTAGTCAATATACTTAAGGGAGATATGTCAATAATAGGTCCAAGACCAGCTTTATGGAATCAAGATGATTTGGTAGAGGAAAGGGATAAGTATCATGCAAATGATATTAGACCTGGTTTAACTGGTTGGGCTCAAGTAAATGGTAGAGATGAATTGGAGATACCAGTAAAGGCAAAATATGATGGAGAATATACAAAAAAAGTTTCTTTGTGGTTTGATATAAAAATATTTTTTAAGACAATTATTAATGTTTTTAAACATGAAGGAATAGTTGAAGGAGAACATAACAAACAGATATAATTTAGGAGAAGAAAAATATGTTATTAGTAATAGGAGCAACTGGACATACAGGAAAGTACTTTTTACAAGAGTTAAAAGATAATAATTATACAGGGAAAGTACGTTTTTTAGTTAGAGATAATTTAAGTGAAGATATATTTAAGAATTATAACTTGAACTATGAAGTAGTACAAGGAGATTTGAACAATAAAGAAGATCTTCAAAATGCTTGTAAAGGAATAGATACAATTTTAGAAATTTATAATATAAGATATTCTTTAAATGTTCTAGAGTCAGCATTAAAAGAAAAAGTTAAAAGAATTATTTTTGTTCATACAACAGGTATATATTCTAAATATAAAATGGCATCAGGAGAATATAAGATAATAGAAAAAAAAGTTATTGAAAAAGCAAAAGGTAAAATTGATATTACTATATTAAGACCAACAATGATATATGGAGATATTTGTGATCACAATATAAGTAAGTTTATAAAGATGATGGATAAAATGCGAATATATCCTTTAATTGCAGGTGGAAGAGCAAAGATACAACCAGTAAATGCTAGAGATTTAGGGAGAGCTTATTATCAGGTTTTAATAAATGAAGAAAAAACAAGAAACAAGAATTATAATTTATCTGGAGAAGCGCCAATATCTATAAAAGACATGTTAAGAACTATTTCAAAGAAATTAAATAAAAAAACACTTTTTATACCAATTCCTTTATGGTTTAGTGTTTTTTGTGCTTATATTTTAAAACTTATAACATTAGGAAAAATTGATATTGTGGAAAAAGTATTAAGAATGGATGAAAATAGATGCTTTGATAATAGTGAGGCTAAAAAAGATTTTGGATATACTACTATAGAATTTCAAAAAGGATTAGAAGAAGAAGTAAGACAATATAAAAATAATAAAAGTAAACAAAATCATAAAATGGAAAAGAAAGCAATTATATTAACTACAGTACCTTCTACAATAGAGCAATTTAATATGGAAAATATAAAATTATTAAAGCAATTAGGATATAAAGTTGAAGTGGCATCAAATTTTAATACAACTGGTAATATTGATGATAATAGATTAGAAAGTTTTAAAAAAGAACTTGAAGATATGAATGTAAAAATTAGAAATATATGTTTTTCTCGAAAATTATTGACTTTAAATAATTTGAAAGCATATTTTCAAATAAAGAAATTATTTAAGAACGAGAACTATTTGTTAATTCATTGCCATACACCAATTTGTAGTGTGATAACCAGAATGGTAGCTAGAAAGTTGAGAAAGAAAGGAACAAAAGTAATATATACAGCCCATGGCTTTCATTTTTATAAGGGAGCATCTATGCTGAGTTGGCTTATCTATTATCCAATTGAAAAAATTACTGCACGATGGACAGATTGTTTAATAACTATAAATGAGGAAGACTATAATTTGTCTAGAGAAAAATTTAAGGCAAAGAGAATAGAACTTATTAATGGCATTGGAGTAGATGAAAATAAATTTAATTTTCAAATGAGTGGTAAAGAAAAGAAAAAAATAAGAGAAAGTTTAAATTTAGCAGATAATGATTTTGTTTTAATTCAAGTAGGAGAATTGAATAAAAATAAAAATCAAATAATGATTATAAAGGCAATGAAAAAACTTGTAAAAAATAATCCAAAAATAAAGTTATTGTTAGTAGGAAAGGGAACTTTAAAAGATTTTTATGTAAGAAAAATAAAAGAATATAATCTAGAGGATAATATTTTTTTATTAGGATATAGAAGAGATATACCAGAGTTATTGAAAATTTCAAATTGCCTTATTTCTACAAGTAAAAGAGAAGGATTACCAGTAAATTTGATAGAGGCTGCTATGTGTAATTTACCTATTATAGCTACTGATTGTAGAGGAAATAGAGATATAGCTAAAAAAGTAGTAGAGATTGATGATGTAAATGCTCTTTGTGAGAATATAGAAAATTGCATAAAAGATCAAAATTCATATATATGTAAAGATGTGTCTAAATATTGTTTAGAAAATATAATAGAAAGAATGAAAGTAATATATAATGATTAAGAAATAAGAAAGGAATGGGTGAAATGATATCAAATGAGCCAATGCGAGTTCTTCAAGTAATTAGACAAATGGATGTTGGTGGAGCAGAAACATTTATTATGAATATTTATAGAAATATTGATAGAAAAAAAGTACAGTTTGATTTTTTAGTTACTGGAAATGGTTTTTTTGATGAAGAAATAAAAAGTTTAGGTGGACATTTATATTATATGAAGTATATTACACAAATAGGGGAATTAAATTACAAAAAGCAACTTATTTCTTTTTTTAAAGCTCATCCGGAATATAGAATTGTTCATTCTCATATAGATCAGGTTAGTGGGATAATATTACAGGCTGCAAATAGAGCCGGTGTTCCTAATAGAATAGCACATAGTCATAGTACGAAAAATACCAATAGTGTAATAGGTAAGATTTATAAAAGTTATTTGCAAAGCAAAATAAATAATAATGCTACTTTATTGTTAGCTTGTGGTGAAAATGCGGCTAAGTGGTTATATAAAAAAAGAGCAAAAGAAGCAATATTAATAAATAATGGAATTGATATAGAAAAATATAAATATTCTCAAGAAAAAAGAAAAAAAATAAGAGATGAGTTACATATATCAGATGATACTACTATAATGTTACATGTTGGACGTTTGTCAAAGGAAAAAAATCAATTGTTTTTGTTAGATATATACCGTAATTATCTTGATAAAAATTTAAAATCTTTATTAATTATGGTTGGAGATGGTCCACTAAAAGGAGAAATACTACAAAAGATAAAGAAATATAACTTGCAGGAAAAAGTTAAACTTTTAGGAATAAGGCAAGATGTAGATGCTCTTTATAGTGCGGCTGATTATGTAGTGTTTCCATCATTATATGAAGGTATTAGTTTAGCATTAATTGAAGCTCAAATATCAGGTTTGAAAATTTTTGCATCAGATAGCATAGATAAAAATACTGATATTTCTGGCAATATTCAATGGATTAACTTGAAAGATTCACCATCTAAATGGAGTGAATTAATTCTAAAAACAGATAAAACAAGAAATTTTAGTAATATTAAAGAAGAAAAATATGACATAAAAAAAGTGGCGTATAAATTACAAAATATATATTTGAAAATTGGAGAAATAAAATGATAAGGATATTACATGTAGTTGGAACTATGGATATGGGTGGACAAGAAACATTTATTATGAATTTATATAGGAAAATTGATAAGAAACAAATGCAGTTTGATTTTGTAGTTCATTCACAAAAGAGGGGTTATTATGATGATGAAATAGAAAAATTAGGGGGGAAAATATTTAGGATTGCTCCAATTGGAAAACATGTATGGAAACATTGCAAGGAATTATATAGTATATTGAAAAATAATGATTATAATATAATACATAGACATACATGTTCTTCTATTGTAGCAATCGATTTATTAGTAGCTAAAATTGCTAAGGTAAAAAAAAGAATTGTGCATTGTCATGCTACAAAAGCAACAGACCATAAATATATAAATGTTTTGTTAAGACCATTAATGAATTACTTGTCAAATGTAAAGTTAGCTTGTAGTATTAGTGCAGGAAAATTTTTATTTGGAAAAAAAGAAAAATTTAAAGTGATTTATAATGCTATTGATGTTCAAAAATTTAAATTTGATGAAAGTGTTAGAAACAACATACGAGAGAAGTATAATTCAAAAGAAAAATTTGTCATAGGACATGTTGGTAGATTTGGGAAAGAAAAAAATCACATGTTTTTACTTAAGGTTTTTAAAGACATCGTTGAAGAAGACAAAAATGTAGAATTGTGGTTAATTGGTGATGGCGAATTAAAAGAACAAGTTCAAAAAGCTGCGGAAAATGATAATATAAAAAGTAAAGTGAAATTTTTGGGTACGCAAAGTGATGTTAGTAAGTTTTTGATGGCAATAGATGTCTTTGTTTTTCCTTCGTTATATGAAGGTTTAGGAATTGCTTTAATAGAGGCTCAATGTACAGGCTTAAATTGTGTTGTTAGTGATGAAATAACACAAGAGGCCATAATAACTGATAATGTCAAAAAATTGAAATTAAATATTGATCCTAAATACTGGGCTGAGACTATATTGAATTCGAAAAGTACAAAACGTTATATTAATTTTGATACTCCAGAAATTCAAAAATATACTGTTGAATATTTGATTAATCAGATGAAAGAAGTATATAATTAAACATTATATAAAATAAAAGGAGGTTATGTTATATTGATAAATTATATACTAAAAAAAGTCATTAGAAGAATTAGAGGACAAGTAGATGTTGAAGACTTAAAAAAATGCGGAATGAAAGTCGGAGAGAATTTTTATAAAGATGCGAAAGCAATAATAGATCCTTCGTGGTGTTGGCTAGTTGAAATTGGAAATAATGTTACTTTAGCCCCTAATGTGCATATTTTGGCTCATGATGCTAGCACAAAATATAAGTTAGGATATACCAAGATAGGAACGGTCAATATAAAAGACAATGTGTTTATAGGAGCAAATACAATTGTTTTACCTAATGTAACAATAGGCGAAGATAGTATTATTGGGGCACATAGTATTGTGACACATGATATTCCGCCTAATTCTTTAGCTTTTGGTGTTCCGGCTAGAGTAGTGGTTAAGGCTGAAGATTATATTAATAAACAAAAAGAAAAAATGGAAGAAAGTGATACACCAATTTATGATGAAAGTTTTACGTTGCTCGGATGTATTTCAGATAGCAAAAAAATACAAATGAAGGAAGAATTAAAAAAGCGAATTGGTTTTGTTAAATAAAAAACTAGGAAGGGATACTATAGATAAATGAACTATTATTTAATATTTTTAATAATAATAATAATAACATATATTTGTATAAGTAAGATACTAAAGTTTAAAAATAAAGATATAATATTTTTGAATGTTGCTTTTATAGAAATGTTACTTTTTTTAGGATTTAGAGATACTACTATAGGAATAGATTTACAAAATTATATTCCATATTTTAATATAATTAATGGGCTAAATTTAGATAATTTGTTTTACTTACCATTAGAAAGAGGATATGTTATATTAAATAAGCTTGTTGGACTTGTAGGTGGAGAGAATGTTTTCTTATTTGTGGTAGCATTTATTAGTTTGCTTGGAGTGTATTATTCTATAAAGAAGTATTCAAAGAATTATATGTTGAGTGTATTTATATATATCACATTTCAATTTTATATTTTTATATTTTCTGGGCTTAGACAAGGTATAGCTTTTTCTATTGTATGGCTTAGTTTGAAGTATGTAAAGGAAAGAAAATTAGTAAAGTTTATATTAATAGTACTATTAGCTAGTATGTTTCATAAGACTGCATTAATATTTCTTCCGGTTTATTTTATAGCAAATAAAAGAATAACATTAAAATATGTATTATTATTTTTAGTAGTGTTTATAAGTATGTTAATATTGAAAGTACAGTTGGTAACTTTTGTAACAAGTTTTTTATATAGTACATATGCAGTTTCTAATACATTCGGAGGTTACTCATTATTGGTTTTATTGTTTGCTGTTTTTGTATTTTTTATATTAATAAGGAATAAGAAAATAGAAAATTTTAGAGATAATGATATATGGTTTAATATGCTTATTGTGGCTATTTTGATTCAAACATTAGCTAGCACTCAGGGGAATATTGCTAGATTAACAATGTATTATTCTTTTTCTGTAGTTCTTTTAATTCCTAATGTGTTAGATTCATTAAAGGATAAAAAACAGAAAATTTTTATAGAAGCTATAGTATGTATATCTTTATTTATATTTTACTTTATTAGCATTCAGAATGAAGCAAATTATATGCCATATAAATTATTTTTTTAGGGGGTTATTTTTTGAAAATTCTAATTATTGGTGAATGGTATTCTTCTAATTTAGGAGATGGAATTATTTGTGAAAATGTAGAAAAAATTGTAAGAGAAATATACAAAGAAAAAAATGTAACTATAGATAGAGCTGATATATCTCTTAGAGATGGATTTATAAAAAATAGTGAACATATAGTAAACGGTAGAATACGTAAGGTAAATTATATAAGAAATATATTGTATAAAAGTGAGTACTTAACATATAAGTTACAAGATATAAAGAATAAAAGAAAAGAAAAAATAAAAAAAATTTGTAATCATTCTTATGATTTAGCTATATTTGCTGGTGGACATATGATTATGCCATATTTCTCATTTCAAATATATTATTTTGTTAAGTATTTAGTTAACTCGGGAACGAAAGTAATTTTTAATGCGTGTGGGGTAGGAGAAATTAAAAGTCGAATTTTGTTGAATAAAGTTAGACAGGCTCTTATGAATAAAAATGTTGTATATATTTCTTCAAGAGATAATGTGGAAAAATTAAAAAAAGAATATCTAATCGGAGATAAAAAATTACTGGTTAAAAAAACATATGATCCAGCGATTTTCACTAATGAAACATATGGTGTAAAAAAGGATATTAGTTCTGAAGTTATTGGATTAGGAATAATGAATTTGTTAGATGAAAAAAAAGAAGATGTTATAAAATTCTGGAAAAGTATTATTGATAATATTGAGAAGCAAGGAAAAAGATGGCAGATTTTTTGCAATGGCTCACAAGAAGATTATGAATTGGCTTGTGAGTGCTTAAGGAATGTTAAGACGAATAATAGTGGTATGATAAATATAGCTCCAAAGCCTAATAGACCTATAGATTTAGTTAAATTAATTTCAAAATATAAAAGTATAATATCTTTTAGGTTACATAGTCATATTATAGCTTACTCATTAGATATACCTACAATTGCAATTGTATGGAATGAAAAAGTAAAATTTTTTTTTAAAGATTTAAATTTAGAAGATAGGTGTTTTGAAATAAAAGATAAACCAGAAGATATTGTAAAAAAATTGTTAGAGGTCGAATCTAGTAAGTATGATAAATCTATAAAAGATAAACAAAGGGGTATAATAAGAAATAATTTAATGATTTTTTAAATTTGGAGATGAAAATGAAAAGAAAAATTAATATTAGTATCTTTCTGTTGATTATATTTGTAATATTTATTATAATAATTTCAAATTATGATAGAATACAGCATTTAATTGAAGAGGTTATTTATAAATCATATGAAGAGCCTATTAATAAGAATACCTTAATAATTAATAATTCTTATTTTGGTATAAATTCTAATGGTGAAAATGAAAAAGAGACAACAGAAGGAATAAATAACGTAATTGAGTACGCTTCTAAAAATAATATAAAAGAAATTAAACTACAAAAAGGTACATATTTGGTTGGAAATATTAAAACTGATATGATTGCTGCAAGAGCTATTATATTGGAATCTAATATTTCAATAGATTTAAACGGATCAACTATTATATTTGTAGCAAATGATAGGCCTGTTTATGCTGTGTTATCAATAATACAAAAAGAAAATGTTTCTATTAAAAATGGTGTTTTAATTGGAGATAAAGATAAGCATATTTATGACGAAGATCTTTCTTCTACACATGAATATGGAAATGGTATAGATGTTAGAGGAAGCAAAAATATACATATTGAAAATTTAGAAATAAAAAATATGACCGGAGATGGGATTTTTATATGTGATTACCATGGAGATGATTCAGAAATGGTTATGATTAATAATTGTAATATTTTAAAAAATAGAAGACAAGGAATTTCCATAACTAGTTGTGATGGGGTTGATATATATGACAATGAAATTCATGAAGTAGGGGGAACTTGGCCACAGTCAGGAATTGATTTGGAAGCAGATAATATTAATCATATGGTGGAAAATGTTAAAATTTATAATAATAAATTTTATAATTTTGAAGGAAGATATGCTATAATATGTAGTAAAATGGTAAATAATGTTGAAATTTTAAAAAATGAAATTAATAGTAAAATATATATTGCGGATATTAAAGGAAAATGTAAAATATATAAAAATGTTATTAAAAACGGAGATATTATTGCAGAAAAGAATGATGACAAAGATATTAATTTAATTATTATAAGTGAAAATGATATGAAAAATTCTAATATAAATTTAAAAGATGTAAACAATGTATTAATTGGAAAAAATAAAATAAATGGAAATATTTTAATAGAATCGGCCAATGTCGCAATTTATGAAAATGAACTGATAAATGAAAATCAAACAGAATATGGAATAAAAGTAGTTAGTAATAATGATGATATGTATTTTGTATATTGTTATCAAAATAAGATTAATGAAAATTATATAGATAAAATTATTATACAGCAAAATAATATACAATATTATAATACCAAAGAAGAGTTGGATAAATATTTGAAAAAATTCATAAAGGAGTAAAAAATGGAATCAGATACATCAAGGCAGGTAAAAGCAGGTGCAATTTTATCATATGTTTTTGTATTTTTTAGTTTTGTTATAAACTTTATATATAGTCCAATTTTAACAAGATATTTAGGACAGAGTCAATATGGAATTTATAGTTTAGTTATTTCTATTGTTGGATATTTGGAAATTTTGAATAATGGAATGGCAAGTACATATATAAAATTTGCAGCAAAATATGTACAAAATGAGGAAAAATTATCTAATATTAATGGGGTTATATTTGCAATATATATGATGTTTGCTTTAATATCGGTTTTGGCAGGTATAATATTAATAATTTTTTTAAAGGATATTTTTCCTAATTTTACAAATTCAGAAATAAAAGAAATGCAATTTATGCTAATGATTATGCTTGGAAACATTGTAATTATAGCAATATCAGGGCTTTTTGAATCATATATTGTGCTTAAAGAGAGATTTGTATTTCAAAAAATATTATTAATTTTGAAAAAAATATTATTGCCAATTATAACAATACCATTATTAATAATTGGTTATAAAAGTGTAATGGTAGTTACAATTACTACATTAATTAATTTAGGAGCTTTATTAATCAATTTAAGGTATTGTTTTAAAAAATTAAATATTAGAATAGGATTTAAAAAGGTAGAAAAGGGTTTATTAAAAGAAATAGTTGTTTTTTATGTTTTTATTATTCTTACTATAATTATTGACCAGATGAATTGGAGTATTGATTCAATTATTATAGGAATGAAAAGATCGTCTAGTGAAGTAGCTGTATATACGATTGCTTCTCAGATAAATTCTATATATATGACACTTGCAACAACTATATCAAGCGTATTTGTACCAAAAATACATTTTATTGTGAATCAAGTAAAAGATGAAGATGAGAAAAATAAACAATTATTGGATTTAGTGACTAGAACTGGAAGAATACAATGCATGACAATTTTTATGATTTTATTTGGATTTATATTTTTTGGTAGACAATTTATTTTGTTGCTATATGGAAAAGATTATGAACTAGCTTACGTGGTAACCTTATTATTAATAGTACCTATTTCTTTTTCAGTAATAAAAGGAAATTTGCTAGAAGTATATAGAGCAAAAGATAAGCAAAAAGTAAGAACTCTTATTTACTTATTCATAGCTATTATAAATGCAATAATAAGTTATTTTGCATGTGATAAATATGGAATAATAGGTTCAGCATTAGGCACAACAATTTCAATAATAGTTGGGAATATTATTATTATAAATATTTATGATCATAAAGTTATAAAAATAAACATGATAAAATTTTGGAAATCAATTGCTAAGATTGTGCCAGCATTTATTATACCAGTTATAGTGGGAATTATTTTAACACAAACTGTGAATTTTGAAAATATTTATTTATATATATGTAGTATGGTTGGATTTGTTATAGTATACGCTGTGAGCATATATTTGATAGCCTTAAATAAACAAGAGAAGGATTTATTACATGGAATTATATTTGTTCCAATAAACAAGTTAAAAAATAGGTTTACTACAAATATAAGAGGGAGGAGAATAAGATGATAATAATAAATAAGCCACAAGTAATTGTGGAAGGAGATTTTGCTAGACTAGAAAGTGAAATAGAAATAGATGGAAAAAAAGAAGAATTTTGGTTTAAAACAGCAAAAAATAAAGCAAAATATTTATGTACCGAAAAAGCAGATGCTTTTTTAGTAGGTTTGCTTTTTTATGCAATGATAGAAAATCAGGATATAAAAATAATAGGAGTGCCAGTTTCACAAAGGATTATTTATGGTATTACACATTATTTAATACCAGCTTTAGTTCGGTAAGTATAGTACATTGCATAAAATTAACATTTTATGCAAAACGTCTAATAAAAAATTAGATTCTGCTGAAAAAAATGGGACTGGAATCTCTTGTGGGATAGATTCATTTTATACTATAAAAACACACACAAATGATGAAGAATGTCCTGAGGCAATGAAAGTAAATTGTCTGACTTTTTTTAATGTTGGTTCTCATGGTGATAAAGGTGGGGAAAAGGCAAGATCTTTATACATGAAAAGAAAAGAAAATTCAGAAAAATTTGCAAAAGAGTTTGAATATGATTTTCTTGAGATGGATTCTAATATTAGTGATATTATAAAGTTAAATTACCCAATGACACATACCTATAGAAATTGTGCAGCGGTATTAGCGATGCAAAAATATTTTTCTACTTATTATTATTCATCGGGATATAGTATTTATGATTTTAAAATAGCAAAAGAAAGTTCTGCATATTATGATACATTTATTTTTAGTGCATTAAGTAATGAAAATGTAACTTTCTATTCAACTGGTGTAACCAAGACAAGGATGGAAAAAACGATTAGTGTAGCAGAATATGCACCTTCATATAAATTTTTAAATATTTGTACTAGACAATTTGAAAATTGCGGTATATGTGAAAAATGTATAAGAACGCAATTATCGTTAGATGCTGTAGGAAAACTAAATGAATATAAAGATGTTTTCAATGTAGATAATTATTATAATAATAGAAATAAGTATTATAAAAAATTATTGAAAGAAATACATAAAGGTAATATATATTATAAAGAGATTTATAAATACATGAAAGAACATAAAATACGAATCCCAATTATGATACATATTCTATCTTTCATTCCTAATAAAGAAGATGTAAAACATTTTGGAAAAAAGTTTTTGCAAAAGGTTTCAAGTGAAAAGCAATATGAAGACATAATAAAAAAAGTTCATCAAGGTTAATTAAATTATTACAAAAATAACATTTAAATGACATTTTTGTAACAAATATTGAACAAAAAATCTTCCTTATATATACTAATGATGAATAACTATGTAGAAAGGAACAAATATATGACAAAAAGAATTATAATCACAGTAATAGTATGCATTGTTGCAATATTAGGTTTAAAATATAGTAAATCATATGCAGCTGAAGTAGACATTACCTCTAACTTCAAAGATGAGAACTTGAAAAATGCAATACTAGAACTTGCAAAAGAAGCAACAGAAGATGAAAATAAAACACAAATATATGAATCAGATATAGATAAAATAGTAGAAATGCCAGGAGGAACATCACTTAAGTTAGCAAATAAAGACATAAAAGATTTATCTGGAATAGAAGTATTTGCTGGAAAAGGAGTAACATGGATATTCTTAGACTGGAATGAATTAACAGATTTAACACCATTAAGCAGTTTAACAGAATTAACAAAAATATCATTTAGTGGAAATACAGTTACAGATTTAACACCATTGGCATCACTTGAAAATTTGCGTAATTTAACAGCAATAAATAATAATATAGAAACTTTAGAGCCAATAGCAAATTTAAGCAATATTGAATACATATGCTTAGATGGTAATAAATTAACTTCAATACAAGAAATTTCAAACTGGACTAACTTAGAAGAAATATCTTTTTCTAATAATTTGATTGAACAAATACCTAATTTAGAACAATTGCAAGGACTAGAAAAAATTAATCTAAACGGTAATAAAATACAGTCATTATCACAAATATCGAATTTAGAAGCATTAACAAATTTAGAAATTGATAATAATGGATTAACTTCATTAGAAGGATTAGAAAAACTAAATAATTTACAGATATTAAGTTGTAGTAATAACCAAATTTCGGACATAACTCCAATAACTAAATTAGAAAATTTAGAAAATCTAAATTTGAATGCAAATCAAATTGAAGATATAAGTGGATTGGAAAACAATATTAATTTGAAATATTTGTATGTGGACAATAATAATATATTAGATTTTGTAGTCTTAGAAAGGCTGGGCAATTTATCTAAATATTCTATGTATAACCAAAAGATATCAGTAGAAATAAAAGAAAAGATAACAGCTAATAATGTTTTAATACCATTACCAGATTTATATACTAATTTATATGATTCAAATTCATTCATATATGTAGAAGGACTTACAACCGAAGTGGAAGGTACTGATGATTATGAAGTAAATGTAACCAATACACAAATTCAATTAAAATCTGAGGATTTAGAAAATGGAAGTATAATAGTTAAAGTATCTGATGCATATAATACAATATTAAGATACCAAATAACTTTAGATAAACAAGCACCGATAATTACAGGTGTAGAAAATAATGAAACATATATAGAGCCAATAACTATAACATCAGAAGATACTGATATAGAAGAAGTTATATTAACAAAAGATGGTGAACAAATTGAATATTCTATAGGACAAGCTATCTCAGATGTCGGAAAATATGTATTAGAAGTTTCTGATTTTGCAGGAAATAAAACTGTTATTAATTTTGAAATAAAAACTGAATTTAATGATAACATAGATAATTACGAAATAAAAGATAATTATATAATTGGAATATCATCTAATACGGCATTAGAACAGTTTAGTGTAATTTTAAATGCTAATGTAGAGTATAATGTGTATAGTGGTGAACAGCAAATTACAAGTGAACAGATTATAAAAACAGGAGATTTATTAGTTACTGAATTTGAAAATAGTTATTATTTAATTGTAAATGGTGATGGGAATAAAGATGGATATGCAGATATAACGGATTTACTTTTCTTAAAAAGATATTTGCTAAAAATGATAACATTTGATGAATATTCTGAAAAAGCAATGGATTTAAATACAGATGAAGTGGTAGATATAACAGATTTGTTATTAATGAGAAGATTATTAATAGAATAAGGTGTAATAGGTGAAAAAATGAATATTATAAAAAGATTATTATTTATATTATTACTCTGTTTAATGTTTATTCAACTTTTAGCAACCTCAGTTAAGGCAGCAACGATTAATATGAAATTGTTACCTAACAAAGAACAAATTGAAATTGATGATGAAACAACAATAGAGATACAATTAAGTTTAACTGAATTTGATAATATCCCAGAAAATATAGTTTTAGGATGTTATGCAGAGATCGAATATGATAAAGAGTTATTAAGTTTTAATAGTATAGAAGGACAAAATGGATGGAATGTAGAATTTAATGAACAAACTAATAAATTAGTATTAGATGTTGATAGTGCTAAAGCAAATACCGTTATAGCTAACATAATATTTAATATTAATGCAAATGAAATTAGTAAGAATGAAAACACAACTATAGCATTGAAAAATTTAGTTTTAACTGATGGTAATTTTAAAATAAATTCTGAATTACAAACACAGGTTGAAATATTAACAAGTAAAAGAAATCAGGATAATGTTCAAAGAGTACAAGAAATATATACAACATCTGGTCAAAAGATTACAAACAATAAATTAGCATCATTAGATGAAACTACTTTGCAAGATAGAATTTTACCATATGTAGGAAATGGAAAAGCTATTTTAATAGCTATTGGAATATTATTAGTTTTAGTAATAATTTTTAAAATTAAATCTAGAAAAATAAAATATTAAAATATATTGCCAAATTTTGATTTTGAATGTATACTATATAAGTAAAAAGTCAAAAGAAGAGAAATAAGGGGAGGAAGTATGGAAGAATTAGATTTAAAAGAATTATTTGAAATATTTTGGAGTAAAAAGGTACAAATAATATTAATAATATTAATATTTGCAGTAATAGGTATAATATATACAATGGGGTTTGTAACACCAGTATATACATCATCAACAACATTAGTATTAGCAACAGCAAATAGAGAAAATCAAGGAACAACCAATACTACTAATTCAATAACTACATCAGATATTACTTTAAACTCAAATTTAGTATCTACATATAGTGTATTAGTTAGAAGTAAAGATGTATTAGGACAAGTTATATCTAATCTTGGTATTGATATTTCATGGGAACAATTAAGAAACAATGTAACAGTAAGTTCAGTAGAAGATACAGAAGTATTAGAAATATCAGTAACAAATGGAAATCCACAATATGCAGCAGATATAGCAAATGAAATAGCAAAAGTATTTTCAGATAAAGTTGCTGAAATATATAATATTAATAACGTACATATTGTTGATGAAGCAGAAACACCAACAGGACCATCTAATATAAATCATACTAAAGATGTTATAATTTTTGCTTTTATAGGAGTAGTAGTAGCTGTAATATATGTATTGATTGCTAATATGCTAGATACTACTATAAAATCAGCAGATGACATAGAAAGACAATTTAAATTACCAGTATTGGCATCTATACCAATCTATGGTGCAGATATGCAAAAGAAAAAGGGAAAAGGAGGTAGAAAATAATGAAAAAGGAATTAATAGCAGAATTAGATCCAAAATCTCCTATTTCTGAAGTATTTAGAACATTAAGAACAAATATACAATTTATGAATACTAAAGGAAAGTTAAAAACAATTTTAGTAACATCAACTTTTCCAGGTGAGGGAAAAAGTTGGGTAGCATCAAATTTAGCAGTTACTTTTGCTCAAGCTGGGAAAAAAGTTGTTTTAATTGATGCAGACATGAGAAAAGGTAGACAATACAACATTTTTGGTATTTCACCAATACCAGGACTTTCAAATTACTTATCTGGAGTAGATATTGATGATGAAGAAAGAGATATAACAGATATAGCTGACTATGTTCAGGATACAGAAGTTGATAACTTATTTGTTATGCCAGCAGGAAACATTCCGCCAAACCCATCAGAATTATTAATTTCACCACAAATGGTTGATTTATTAGAACAACTAAAAGAATTATGTGATATAGTAATAGTTGATGGAACACCAAATGAATTAGTAACTGATTCTCTAATTATAACAAGATTAGTAGATTCAACAATTATTGTTACAGCTGCTAAACAAACCAAAAAAGATAATCTAAGAAGAGCTATACAAAACATACAAAATGTTGGGGGAAAAATAGCAGGAGTTGTTGTAAATAAAGTACCAATAGCTGCTAAAAAATATGAACAATCATATTATTATGGTTCAACAGAAATAAATAAAGCTAGAAGTGATATAAGAAAGGCAGTTAAAAATAATTTAAGAGCGCAAAGTTCAAATGGCACACAAAAAAGATCTCAAAATACTGCTAGCAAAAGAATAACTAATAATTCAAATAGAGTGGAACATACAAACTCAAGGGCAAGATTAGAGAATAGAAACGAAAATCAAAACAGAGACAAAGACGAATTACAAAGAAATATAAAAGTTAATAGTTCTAGTGATATATCACTAGAAAAAACAAATGATATTTTAAAACAAATTAATGAATATATAGATAAAGAAAAGAAAAATTTACAATAAATTAATATAAAGTACAAAAGGGGAAGAAACAAAATGATAGACTTACACTCTCACATATTACCAAATATTGATGATGGATCAAGAAGTATTGAGGAGACATTTAATTTAATTAAAGAAGCAAAAAATGTGGGGTTTGATGCAATAGTATCAACCTCACACTATATGGAAAATTATTATGAAACAGATACTCCAGAAAGAGAAGTATGGGTTAATGCAATATATGAAAATTTACAAGCGAAAAATATAGATATAAAATTATATTTAGGAAATGAGATATATTTATCAGAAAATATCATAAGATTATTAGAAGAAGGGAAAGCATCAACAATTAACGATACAAGTTATGTGTTATTTGAAATGCCATTAAATGCAGAACCTATGAATTTATATGATTTAGTATATCAAATGTTACAATGTAAATTAGTACCAATTTTGGCACACCCAGAAAGATATTCATTCGTACAAAAAGATCCAGAGTTAATATATGACCTAATTCAAAAAGGTGTATTAATGCAAGCAAACTATGGTAGTATCATAGGACAATATGGAGAAAAGGCAAAAATAATCGTTAAAAAATTTTTTGAAAATAAAATGATACATTTTTTAGGATCAGATGTGCATAGACAAAATACAATTTATCCTAGAATACCAGAGATATTATCATTATTAAATGATTTAATAGGAGAAGAAAAATTAGAAGAGTTAACAAATACAAATCCATCATTAGTTTTAAAAAACAAAAGAATAAATATAGATGAGCCAATACCTGTGGAATTATCTTTAAAAGAAAAAATTTTTATGAATTTTAAAAAATAGGGATTAGGGGACGGAGCTAAAAATCCCTAAAAACAGGGATTTAGGGACGGACCTTAAATTTATAGTCTAAGAAGGGAAGTAAATAAATATGAGAAAATACTTTGGAACTGATGGAATCAGAAGAATTGCAAATACAGAATTAACACCTGAATTAGTATATAAAGTTGCTAAAGCAGGAGCATATGTATTGTCAAAACATACAGACCATACTCCAACAATTTTAATAGGTAGAGATACACGTATATCTGGAACACTAATTGAAAGTGCAATGGTAGCAGGATTTTTAAGTTATGGAGCAAATGTAAAACTTTTAGGCGTTATACCTACACCTGCAGTTGCATATTTAACAAGAAAATTAAATGCAGATGCAAGTGTTGTAATTTCAGCATCACACAATACATTTGAATTTAATGGAATTAAATATTTTAGTAATAAAGGAATGAAGATACCAGATTCACTAGAAGAAGAAATAGAAGAGGTTATGGAATCTGGAAAATTAGAAGAATTAACAGCTGTTAATGATAAAATAGGAGTTTCAGAATATGCCCTTGATTTAATGGATGAATATGTATATTTCTTTAGAAAACACTTTGATGATGTAATTGAGCAAAATATGAAAAAAGATTTTATTGTAGGTTTGGACACAGCAAATGGCGCAACATCAGTTGTAGCTGAAAAAGTATTTAAGGTACTAGGAATACCATATAAAATTATTAATAATCATCCAGATGGAATAAATATTAATGATAATTGTGGTTCTACACATTTAGATGGATTAAAGAAATTTGTAGTTGATAATAAACTAAGTTTAGGTATTGCTTATGATGGTGATGGAGACCGTTGCTTAGCTGTTGATGAAAATGGAAATGAAATTGATGGAGATAAATTATTAGCTATTATTTCTAATAGTTTAAGGAAAAAAGGAAAGTTAAATAAGGATACAATTGTTGCAACAGTTATGAGCAATTTGGGATTAAACAAATATGCAAGAGATAATGGATTAGAATTATTACAAACTAAAGTTGGAGATAGATATGTTCTTGAAGAGATGCTTAAAGACGGATTTAACTTAGGTGGAGAACAATCTGGTCATGTTATTTTACTAGATTATAATCCAACAGGAGATGGTATTTTAACTTCTTTAATGCTAATACAAGCAATTCTAGAAGAAGATAAAAAAGCTTCAGAATTAGGAAGTATGGTTAAGCTATATCCACAAGTATTAATAAATGCTAAAGTAAATGCTGATAAGAAATATGATTATGAAAAAGATGAAACTATAAAAGAAGCAATTGATAAATTAGAAAAAGAATTTGCTGGAAATGGAAGAGTTTTAATTAGACCTTCAGGAACAGAACCTTTAGTTAGAGTTATGATTGAAGGAGAAGATCAAGAATATATTACTAAAAAAGCTAGAGAAATAGCAGATCTAATTGAAGAAAAATTAAAGTAGAAATTCTCTTATAATGTAACGATTCTGTAATACAAATGTAATATAAAATCAATTGATTAAATATTAAAAAAGTGATAATATAAGTTCATGATAAACAGAAGAAAAATGGGGGAATTAATATGTTTATTTTTGATATTTCAAATCCATTAACATTAGTATTAATGTTAGCAGCAACAGTTTTATTAATATTTTTAGCTCAAGAAATAAAGAAAAGTTATGTAGCAGCTATAATGTTATTTGCATATTTAGTAATATTAATTGTACATGTAGCACAACTAGCAACTCTATCTGAAGAATTTAGATATATGGTTACGACATTATCTAGATGTGTAGCAATTGATTTTGTATTTGTTTTAATAACTTTCTTCTCATATTTATGGGTCGATGATATTGAAGCAAAAGTAAGTGGAAAGAAGAGTATTGACAATAGTTTAGATTGGTTTTGGAAAAAAGTTTAAAAACATTTTTTAAGAAATTAATAAAAAGAAGATGAAATACATGATTGTAGTAATAAATTTTGTTCATGTTATTTTGTCTTTTTTTTTATAAAGTATATCTTTAAGAAGTCAAGCATATATATAATATAGTAGATTTAAAACTAAGGAGAAAAATATGTTTAATGTTACTATATTAAAAATGCGAGATTTAATAAAATATTTGGTAGGGATAGCCATAACGATTGTTATTGTTGTTGTTATTAGTAAACAGTTTTCAAAAGATAATAATAAAGAAGAAAAAATAGTAAACGAAGTTAAAAATGGAATAAGTATGTTGTCAGAGCAAAGTTTTTTGGGATGTTTTGAACAAGCAGTTCCAACTATGGCGTATTTAAACGAAGAATACAGCAAAATAGCAGAGGAAGATGATCATAGTAGAGAAGATATATTGCAAGGAATATTAGAAACACAAATTAGTTCTATAAAAGGAATAGAAAATACTGAAAAAATAGCCGAAAGACAAGAAACAGAGACAACAACTGAAAACACATTAAATGTCGCAGATAACCAAAATTCAACTGTAGGAACAGCAAGTCAAAATACACGGTGTAGAAGAAGCCCGGAGTAAAAACAGAAGTAATAACAAATAATCCAATAACAGAGTCATATAATGTAGAATATGGAAAAGTCAAGATAAAAAATCAAACAGATTATGAATTGACACAAGAAATGTTAACACCTGATATCACAATAGAAAACAAAAATATAATATTATTTCATACACATAGCTGTGAAAGTTACACATCAAGTGAAGCATATCCATATACACCAACAGGAAATTTTAGGACAACAGATTTAAACTTCACAGTAACAAGAGTAGGAACGGAACTAGAAACACAGCTAAAACAATATAATTATAATGTTGTACATAATACAGATTATCATGACTATCCAGCATATAATGGGTCATATACACGTTCTTTAAAAACTGTAGAAAATATCTTGCAAACAACTCCTGCAGATATTATAATAGATGTACATAGAGATGCAATTGGTTCTAGGAGTGATTATGCACCTACTGTAAAAATAGGAGATACTGATGAGGCTGCACAAATTATGTTTGTTATAGGAACAAATGCAGGAGGACTATGGCATCCAAATTGGAATCAAAATTTAAAATTTGCAATTAAAATTCAGGAAAAAGCAGAAGAAATGTATCCTGGATTGTTCAAACCAATAATGTTAACAGAATCAAGATATAATCAGCATACAGGAAAATATGCAAGTATTATAGAAGTTGGTGCAACTGGAAATACATTAGAACAATGCTTGACAAGTATGAAATATTTAGCTAAAGTAATGAATGAGGTAATTAAATGAGATATGTTAATAATAATAAAATAAATAAATTAAATTTAAATAAAGACAATACATATATAGTAATAGATTTCGATAAAACAATCACTTCTTATGACAGTTCAGATTCTTGGGATGCAGTTGCAAATCCAAAGTTTGTAGGACAAGGCATAAGAAGTGATATGGATAAGCTATATAAAAAATATAGACCAATAGAAATGGATTATACAATCACTAAGCAAGAAAAATTGAAACAAATGGAAATATGGTATTCAGAATGTATGGATTTATATTATAAATATAATCTAACAAAGGAGCAGATAAAGAATTCAATACAGGCCAGTGATATTAAATTTAGAAAAGGTGCAAAGGATTTATTAATCTTTGCACATAAGAGTAAAATACCAGTAATAATTTTATCAGCAGGTATTGGAAATTCGATTGAGCAGTTTTTAGAGGATAATAATTGTTTATTTAAGGATACAATGTACATAATAAGTAATTTTATAGAATTTGATGATAATGGAAAAGTCACAAAATTTGATGATTCTAAAATGATACATACATTAAATAAAACTATGAGAGGACATTTATCAGATGAATTTATTGAAAAAGTAAAAAATAGGAAATATAAAATACTTATTGGTGATTTAATTGAAGATATAAAAATGGTAGATGAAAAGGAAAACGATACAACTTTGAGAATAGGAATTTTAACTAAAGAAATGGAAAGTGAAGAAAATTTAAAGTTATATAATGAGAGATTTGATATAGTAATAACAGAAGATGAAGATATTTATAAAATTTTTTTGAAATCAATTATTAGTAAATAGTAAGAATTTTTCTTGCTATTTTTAATTTCATGTAGTAAAATTGGAATGGTAAAATACGGAATTTTGAAAAGCAAAAAATAATTAAAAAATCAAAAGAGGAGGAATTTTTATGCCAGAGATAAGTTTGAATTTAAAAAACACAGGAATAACGAAAAAAAGCATAATGGAATACAAAGAACAAGTAGAAAATATCCATAAGGATTTACATAGAAGAGCAAATGACGAAAAAGATTTTGTTGGGTGGCTAGAGTTACCCACAAACTATGACAAGAAAGAATTTGCAAGAATAAAAAAAGCAGCTAAAAAAATAAAAAAAGAATCAGATATATTAGTTGTAATAGGTATAGGAGGCTCATATTTAGGAGCAAGAGCAGTTATAGAAGCATTGACAAGTTCTTTTTACAATATGTTACCAAATAAACAAAGGAAATTTCCACAAATATTATATGTAGGAAACAACTTAAGTCCAAACTACATAAATGAATTAATAGAATATATAGGAAACAAGGACTTTTCAATAAATGTAATATCAAAATCAGGTACAACAACAGAACCAGCAGTTGCATTTAGAATTTTTAGAGAAATACTAGAAAACAAATATGGAATTGATGAAGCAAGAAGTAGAATATATGCTACAACAGATAAAGAAAAAGGAGCATTAAAATCACTTGCAGAAAGTGAAGGATATGAGCAATTTGTAGTACCAGATAATGTAGGGGGAAGATATTCAGTATTAACAGCAGTGGGACTACTTCCAATAGCAGTTGCAGGAATAGATATAGATAAATTAATGGAAGGAGCAAGACTTGCACAAGAAAGATATAATGATTCAAATCTAAAATATAATGAATGTTATCAATATGCAGTGGTAAGAAATATATTGTACAAATTATATAAAAATACTGAAATATTGGTAAATTATGAACCTAAGATGCATTATTTCACAGAATGGTGGAAACAACTATTTGGAGAAAGTGAAGGAAAAGAACAAAAAGGAATATTCCCAGCAGGAGTAGACTTTACAACAGATTTACATTCAATGGGACAATACATACAAGAAGGAAGAAGAAATCTATTTGAAACAGTAATATCAATAGAAGAACCAAATTCAGATATAACAATTCCTTCAGATGATGATAATTTAGACGGATTAAACTATTTAGCAGGAAAAGGTCTAGACTATGTGAATAAAAAAGCAATGGAAGGAACAGTACAAGCACATGTATCAGGAGATGTTCCAAACATAATAATAAATTTAAAACAATTAAATGAAACATCAATAGGAGAGTTAATTTATTTCTTTGAAAAGGCATGTGCAGTATCTGGCATGATTTTAGGAATAAATCCATTTAATCAACCAGGAGTAGAAGAATACAAGAAAAACATGTTTAAACTATTAAAGAAACCAGGATATTAATGGCTAATTTGTGGTCAGTTTGGGGACAGGTTCGGACTGACCATTTTTGGTCACTTTAGGGACGCTACTTTATAATGGAGGGAAAAATGATTTACAAAGAAAAATTTAAAATCGGATTAAAAGACGTATGGAAAAATAGTGAGGTTAGTAATATAGCAATACTTGAATATTTAGAAGATGTTGCAGCATATCATTCAGACAGTGTAGGAGTACGGTGTAAATACTACAGATGAAACAAATTACACTTGGCTTTTATTAGATTGGCAAGTTAAGGTTATAAAAAGACCAATTTATGGGCAAACTTTAGATATACACACTTGGTCAAGGAAGATTATTAAATGTTATGCATATCGTGATTTTGAAGTATATGACAATGAAGGCAATTTATGCGTAATTGCGACTTCAAAATGGTTATTAATTAATAGTAAAGAAAGAAAAATTGCCAAAGTAGAGCCAGAATTAGCAGATAAATATAAATCAGAAATAGGTAAATGTGTATTTGAAAATCCAGAAATAGAAAAGTTAAAAACTCCAGAAAAATTTGACAATGAAATATTCTATAAAGTTCAAAGAAGAGATATTGACGTTATTGGACATATGCATAATTTGTATTATTTAGATTTAGCTTATGAAGCTCTTCCAGATGAGATATATAGCAAATGGCCATTTGACAATATAAGAGTGATGTATAAAAAAGAAATTAAATTTGGAGAAACCGTTAAATGCAAATATGCACTAGAAAATGATAGAAATATAGTAGTAATTGAAAGTGAAGATGGAAAGATTTTGCATGCAATAATAGAATTGTGGTAAAAAACAGTAAAAAACGCTAAAAAAATACTTGAATTTTGTCATATGTGTGTGATATAATACATATCGGTTTTAAAAAGGGAGGAATTTAAAATGAAAACAAAATTAAGAAAAACAAAAATAGTTGGAACAATAGGACCAGCAAGTCAAAGTGAAGAAATGTTGACAAAATTAATCAATGCAGGATTAAATGTTACAAGAATTAACTTTTCACATGGTGGATATGATGAAAACGGAGAAAAAATCGAAACAATCAAAAAAGTAAGAAAAGCATTAAATAAACCAGTAGCTTTATTATTAGACACAAAAGGACCTGAAATTAGAACAGGTGTATTAGAGACTGGAAATGAAAAAGTTCTAATTGAAGAAGGACAAACATTTACATTCGTAAATGATGATATTATAGGAAACAATCAACAAACATCAATAAGCTATAAAGAATTATATAAAGATGTAAAAGTTGGTTCAACACTATTAGTTGATGACGGAGCATTAGAATTTGAAATTACTGAAATCAAAGGTAAAGATATAGTATGTAAAGCATTAAATACAGCTAAATTAGGAAGCAGAAAAACAATGAACGTACCTGGTGTAAAATTAGAATTACCAGCATTAACACAAAAAGACATTGATGATATCACAGAAGGAATTAAAAGAGGATTTGATTATATTGCTGCTTCATTTGTAAGAAAAGCTGCAGATGTACAAGCTATAAGAGATTTACTAGATGCAAATGGTGGAGAAAAAGTAAAAATTATCTCTAAAATAGAAAATCAAGAAGGAATAGACAATTTTGAAGAAATATTAGAAGCATCAGATGGAATTATGGTAGCTCGTGGAGATATGGGTGTTGAAATACCAATGGAACAAGTTCCAATTATTCAAAAACATTTTATTAAAAGATGTAATCAAGTTGGAAAACCAGTTATTACAGCAACACAAATGTTAGAATCAATGACAACTAACCCAAGAGCAACAAGAGCAGAAGTTAGCGACGTTGCAAATGCTGTTTATGATTTAACAGGAGCAATAATGCTATCTGGAGAATGTGCTATGGGTAAATATCCAGTAGAATGTGTTGAAACAATGGATAAAATTTCATTATCAATTGAAGGAGCAATTAATTACTGGAAGAGATTTAACAGAAAAGAAGTTAAACATGATAAAGATGATTTAGAAGGAGCAATAGCTTATACAACATGTGTAACAGCAGAACATATTGAAGCTGATGCAATAGTTGCATATACACATAAAGGTGATTCTATAAGAAAATTAGCAGGATTAGGAGCTGGATGCCCAATATTTGCTATAACAGATGATGAAAAAACATATTATCAATTAGGAGCATCTTTCAATGTTCATCCAGTATTATACACAGAAGGTAAAACAATTGAAGATACAATTTCTCATGGAATTGAAATCTTGAAAAATGAAGGAATCTTAGAAAAAGGAGATACAGTTGTTTTAGCTGGAGGAGCAAAAATATTACCTGATGATACTGAAAATAAAGTAATCGGTGGATTTGTAAAATTATAATTAGTAAAAAATAAATTGTAATAAAAATGAATATGAAAAATATTGACTTAATTATTATGAATTATATACATAATGATTAAGTCTATTTTTATGCAAATATATTTTTTGTAAAAATGGAAAAAATCAATATCTTTTTTATGTAAAAAACGTATAAGTAAAAACCTCCGAAACAGTTGTCAAAAAGAGAAGCCAAAAATATAATTAAAAAGATAAAGAAAAAATAATAGATAAGGATACTAGGAGGAAAAAAGTGAAGGAAACAAAAGTTAAAACAATATTTTTGGGGAAAATAATTAGAAAAAAACAAGAAAAAATAGAAAAATTAAAAGGACAAAAGGGGATTACATTAGTAGCATTAATAGTAACAATTATAGTATTGCTCATATTAGCAGGAGTAACTATTGCTACTTTGACTGGAGATAATGGTATACTAACTAATACTATGTATGCTAAATTTGCTACAGAAATAAGAAATTTGGAAGAACAAGTTTCAAATAAAACACTTACATCTGATACACCATATTTTGGGACAGTAAATGATTTATTAAATATTAATAGTAAATATAATGATAAATTATTGGTCGAAGAGGATGAATTAAAATATATTCCTAACAATTCATCTTCGAGAGAAATAGAGTGGTTCGAAAAACTGGGAATAGAAAAGATAAGTGATTATTACACGATAGAATTTATTCCATATAATGGTTCTGAAACTATTACACAAAAAGTAAAAGCAGGAAACAAAGTTGAACAACCTGATGATCCTAGAAAAGAGGGATATGATTTTTTGGGCTGGTATTATTTAAAGCAGAGTGGGAGTGAAGAAAATCCTACTTATGAAGAAATTGAATTTGATTTTAATACAGAAATTTTAAATGACTATACTATATATGCTAAATATTCTGGAGAAGCTGTAATGAGAGCATATAATCCATATTCACCATTTGGATTTTGGCAATATAAAGATAAAATAAAGCATATATCATTTGAACAGGGAGATATACCAAATGACTTACCGGAATTATCTTGGAATGTAAGAGAAAATAATAATTGCACAGATATAATTGCATACTTAGAAGGTAGTGAAGAAGATGGATATGATTTAACTATAATATCTACAAAAACTATATATGCAAATGCGAACTCTGGAAACTACTTTAATGGATTTTCGGAGCTAGAAACAATTAATTTTGACAATTTTGACACTTCAAAATCTATAACTATGGGATGGATGTTTAATGGATGTACCAGTTTGAAAGAAATTAATTTAGATAATTTTAATACAACTAATGTAAATAATATGCAAAGAATGTTTGCTTTTTGTAATAATTTAGAAACATTGGATTTAAGTTCATTTAATACTAATAAAGTTAGTATTATGTATGGTATGTTTTGGGGATGTAGTAGCTTATATAATTTAAATATAAACAATTTTGATACATCAAATGTAATATCAATGGGAAATATGCTTAATGGTTGTGTAAGTTTAACTAGCTTAAATATAAGTGATTTTAACACATCTAATGTGACAACAATGTTTGAAATGTTTGCTAATTGCAGTAAATTGCAAGATTTAAACTTGAATAATTTTAATACATCAAAAGTAACAACAATGCAAGGGATGTTTAAAGATTGTAACAACTTAACTAATTTAAACATAAGCAATTTTGATACGTCAAATGTAACAACAATGCAAGAAATGTTTAGTGGTTGTAACAACTTAACTAATTTAAACGTAAGTAATTTCAATACATCTAATGTGACAACAATGGCAAATATGTTTTATTATTGCAATAATTTGCAAAATTTAAACTTAAGTAATTTTAATACATCTAATGTAACAACAATGCAAAGTATGTTTTGTTATTGCGGTAAATTGCAAGATTTAAACTTAAGTAATTTTAACACATCAAATGTAACAACAATGGCAAATATGTTTAGACAATGTAGAAACTTAACTAGTTTAAATTTAAGTAATTTTGATACATTAAATGTAACAACAATGAAAGATATGTTTAGATATTCTTCAAATTTAACAACTATATATGTAAAACCATTTGAGGAAAGTTCTAATAGGGGATGGAATACAAATTCTATAATTAATACAGAAACAATGTTTTTAGGTTGTACTAGGTTAATTGGTGGTGCTGGAACAAAATATAATGAAAATAATGTAGATACTAATTATGCTCATATTGACCAAATAGGAAATCCAGGATATTTAACTGAATACAAATAATACTTTATTTGTTTAAAATTCAAAGGTTAATATCAATTTATATTAAATTGGTGGATTTGTAAGATTGTAATAAAAATGTAATATAAAAAGTATTGACTTAATTATTATGAATGTATACAATATGTACATAATAATTAAGTCTATTTTTGTAGAAAGAATATTATCTGTAAAAATGGAAATAATTATAATAAAATTAAATACAAAAACAAAAGAAATGGAGGAAAGGAAAGTAAAATGAAAGTAGGAAAAGCAAAAAAATCAAGCAAAGGTATAACATTAATAGCACTTGTAATTACAATTTTATTCTCTTATGACGAAAAATTAAAATGTAGTAATAGCAAGGGTTTCCTCCTAGCAACAATTTAGTAAATTATAAAATTTTCACATATTTAAAAGATGAATTGTAAAAAATAATAATACAAGTTCATCTTTTTTGATTTTATAATAATATTTAAAATTATAATGTAGAAATTGGAGGATTTGAAAATGGAAAATAAAGAATTAAGTAAAAATAAATATGGAATTGAATATACAAAGGTAGGAGATTTTTATCTACCCAATATTGCATTACCAAAACCAAGAAGAACAGGTAATATCGGAAAATATGGCAGATTAAGACTACAATATTTAGAAGAACACCACAAAGCAGAATGTATGTTAATGAGAATAAATAACGAATTAACAAGTCATTTATTAGATATTGAAGATGAATGTAGAACAAGAGTTGAGAATTTAATAGAGCAAATGGCAAAAAAAGAAAATATTACAGAAGAACTAAAAGCCCATAATCAATTAGAATGGGTACAAAAAATGAACAATATTAAAAATAGAGCAGAAGAAATTGCATATAATGAAATAATTTACAGATAAAGTAAAATTTCTTTTTGATTTTTAATGAAATTTGAGAAAATAAATGATATAATGCTCTTGATGGTAACATTATTTAATTTGGCAGACACCGTCTGCCAAATTAGAAAGAAGGTAAAAAATGGAAAATGAAATAGATATAAGTAAATATAAAGAAATTTTTGAAAACATTAGACAAGAAATATTAAAATCGCAATATAAAGCAATGCAAGTAGTAAATAAAGAATTAATATTTATGTATTGGCATATTGGAAAAATTATAGTAGATAA
>CALXFF010000011.1 GCA_944387525.1 uncultured Clostridia bacterium
ATAAATACAGACCAAGAAGTAAGAGAAGATTTAAGATTAGAATATAGATTTTTAGATTTAAGAAATGAAAAATTGCACAAAAACATTTTATTACGTTCAGAAATTATAAAAACAATAAGAAATAAAATGGATGAACTAGGATTTACCGAAATACAAACACCAATACTTGCAAACTCATCGCCAGAAGGTGCAAGAGACTATTTAGTACCAAGTAGATTAAATCCAGGAGAATTCTATGCACTTCCACAAGCGCCACAACAATTTAAGCAATTACTAATGGTTGGAGGATTTAATAAATACTATCAAATAGCACCATGTTTTAGAGATGAAGATCCTAGAGCAGATAGAGCACCAGGTGAATTCTATCAATTAGATTTTGAAATGAGTTTTGCAACACAAGAAGATGTATTTAATGTAATTGAAGAAGTTGTACCATACACTTTCGAAAAATTTACAAATTGGAAAGTAGATAAAGGACCATTTATACGTATTCCATATAGAGAAGCAATGGAAAAATACGGAATAGATAAACCAGATTTAAGAAATCCATTGATAATACAAGATGTAACAAAACTATTTGAAAATTCAGACTTTAATGCATTTAAAGGAAAAACAGTAAAAGCAATAGTTGTGCCAAATGGTGCAGAACAAGGAAGAAAATTCTTTGATAAAATGGGAGAATTTGCAACAACTGAAGAAGTTGGAGCAAAAGGTTTAGCATGGACGAAATTTGAACAATCAGGAGAAGTTACAGGAGGAATTGCTAAATTTATAACATCAGACATTAAAGAAAAATTAGAAAAAGAATATGATGTAAAACCAAATTCAAGCATTTTCTTTATAGCAGACGAATTTGAAAAAGCTCAAAAAATAGCAGGGCTAGTTAGAATAGAATTAGGAAAAAGACTAGACTTATTAGAAAAAGATGTATATAGATTCTGCTTTATAGTTGATTTTCCAATGTATGAATTATCAGATGAAGGAACAATTGACTTTAGCCACAATCCATTTTCAATGCCACAAGGTGGATTAGATGCATTAGAAAATAAAGACCCACTAGAAATACTTGCATATCAATATGACTTAGTATGTAATGGATATGAAATGGCATCAGGAGCGGTAAGAAATCACAATCCAGAAATTATGGTTAAAGCATTTGAAATAGCAGGATATACTGAAGAAGAAGTAAAAAATAGATTTGGAGCATTATATAATGCCTTCCAATATGGAACACCACCACATGCAGGAGCAGCACCTGGATTAGATAGAATGGTAATGCTAATTGCAAATTCACAAAACATAAGAGAAATAATAGCATTTCCAAAAAACAAAAAAGCAAGAGATTTATTAATGAGAGCACCATCACAAGTATCAGAACAACAACTTAAAGATGTCCACATCAAACTAGATTTAGAATAAGGAGCAAAGTAAATGAAAAAATATATGTTAGAAATCACAGTATTCATATGTGGAGCAATAGGAATGATACTAGAACTAATTGCAGCAAGAGTTTTATCACCATACGTAGGAAGCTCAAACCTAATATGGACGACAATCATAGGAGTAATGCTAATTAGCATGAGTATAGGATACTGGTTAGGAGGAAAAAGAGCAGACAAAGATCCTAATATAAACAATTTATCAACAACAATACTATTAGGAGCTCTAACAACTAGCCTAATACCAATATTTGAAACAGTACTAGTAAAAAACTTTGCAAGCATCTCAAATAACTTAGTATTAATTGCATTAGTAACATCTGCAATAATATTTGGAATACCAAGTTTTGTTATGGCAACAGTATCACCATTTGCAGTAAAATTAAGAGATAAAGAATACTCAAATGTAGGCGAGATATCAGGAAGGACATCATCATTATCAACAATAGGAAGTATATTTGGAACATTTTTAGCAGGATTTTTCTTAATCCCAACATTTGGAGTAAGAGCAATTGTATTTGGAACAACAGTAGTTTTATTAATCCTATCAATAGCACTATACGAAAATAAAACAAGAAAATTTTATATGATGATTGCAATAGTTGCAATAGCAATATTTGCATTCCAAGGTTTAGGAAAAGTAATTTATGATAGAGCAAATCCGGATGTTATAAAAGATGTGGATTCAGAATACAGTAGAATATTAATAAAACAAGTAGCTGCAAATGATACAACATATAAAACAATGCAAGTTGAAAATGGATTAGAGTCATATATAGATGAAACAACAGGAGAAATGGGAGCAAGATACTTATACTATTATGATTTAGCAGATTATTATCTAAAAGATTTTAAATCAACATTAATGATAGGTGGAGCAGCATATACATATCCAACACACTATCTAGATAAATATGAAGATAAAACAATTGATGTTTCAGAAATTGACGAAAAAATGACTGAACTTGCAGTAGAACAATTCAATTTAGATATTAATAATGAAAGATTAAATGTTTATCACCAAGATGGAAGAAGTTTTTTAAATACAACAGATAATAAATATGATGTAATTTTAATAGATGCTTTTAAAGGGGAAAATGCTCCTTTTGAATTAACAACTTATGAAGCTATGAAAAATGCAAGAAATATTTTAAATGATAATGGAATGGTTATTACAAATATTATTTCCTCAGTTACAGGAGATGATTCTGATTTCATTAAATATGAGTATAGTACATATAAAAAAGTTTTTGATGACGTAAAAGTCTTTAAAGTTAAAGATGTTAATGATAATATAAATCAGAATTTGATTTTAATTGGTTTTAAGGGTAATACAGATATTGATGATAGTAAATATGAAGAGTATAAGGATTTACTTAATATGGAGATTATAGATTTTTCTTCTGATAAGGGGATTTCGACTGATAACTACGCCCCAATAGGAAACTAGTTTGAAAAATAATTAGCATTTGGCGTTGTTGCACTGAATTTGGAATTTAATCAACGTACAAAAAGTACGCCTCATAAATTTCAAATTTGTGCGCCTAGCCAAATATCTAATTCTTTTCCAAACTGATATATAAATGTAAATTTTTTAAGCCAACATTTTATGATGTAAATGAAAGGAAAGAGGTGAGAAGTGGAAATGAAGAGAGTTTTGCTTGGAATGAGTGGAGGAGTTGATAGTTCTGTTTCAGCAATCTTGTTAAAAAATCAAGGTTATGAAGTAATTGGAGCTACAATGAAATTATGGTGTGGAGCAAATAAAGAAGAGAAAGAAAAGAACGAAAAATCAATTCAAGATGCTAAAAAGGTTTGTGAAAAACTAGGAATAGAACATTATATATTTGATGCACAAAAAGAATTTGAGAAATACGTAATAAATGATTTTGTAGAACAATATAAAAATGCCAAAACACCAAATCCATGCATAGAATGTAATAAGAAAATAAAATTTGGATACTTTTTTGATAAAGCGCAAGAATTAAATTGTGATTATGTAGCAACTGGCCATTATGCCAGAATTGAATATTCTGAAAAATATAATCAATATGTGTTGAGAAAATCAAGTGAAGAAAAAAAAGACCAAAGTTATTTCTTATACACAATTCCAAAAGAAAAACTAGATAAAATTATTTTTCCACTTCAAGATTTTAAATCGAAAGAAGAAATAAGAAAAATAGCACAAGAAAATAATTTAGAAGTTGCAGAAAAAAAAGATAGTCAAGAAATATGTTTTATTCCAGACAATTGTTATCAAAACTTTTTAGAAAGTAGAATAAATAAACCAAAAGAAGGAAATATCATACTAAGAAATGGTGAAATTCTAGGAAAACATAATGGATTAATTAACTATACAATAGGACAAAGAAAAGGAATTGGCATATCATATAAAGAGCCATTATATGTACTTGAATTAAATCAAGAAAAAAATGAAGTGATTGTTGGACCAGAGTCAGAATTATATACGAATAAGTTATTTGCAAATAATATAAATTGGCAAGTAGAGCCAAATAGAAATCAAGATTTGTGTTGTTTAGCTAAAATAAGATATAGAGCAAAAGAAGCGGAAGCAATAGTGAGAATAAGAAAAAGCGAATTACGAGATGAAAATAAAATTACAAATAGTCAAGATGAAGTAGAATTCAAAGAACCACAAAGAGCAATTACAAAAGGACAGTCGGTAGTTTTTTATGATGAAACTGGAATTGTATTAGGAGGAGGAAAAATTTTGTAAAATTTTAATACAAAATTTTTCCTAAAAAAATATCAAATTTTCTATAAATTTTTCTTTATATTCTTTTTTAAAGCAATAAAACTAGCTATTAATAATACAAAAGTCATTAGCAAAATAACTAATATAACTTGAATCATATGCTCAGAAGTAAATGTAAAATAATCTTCTGGTTCAATTTCGGCTAAAGGATTATATGTCTGAACAAGATGTGTTAAATCATTTAAATTAGTACTTGTACCTAAACCTTCTACAGACCATCTACACAATATAAAATTGGATATAAAATTAGTTATTCCTTCTAACTTAAATAGCATTCCTGAAAATAGTAATTGTGGAACTAATATTAAAGGTATTAAAGACATAGCAATATTTCCATTTTTTACTATTGAAGAAATAAATAAACCTAATGTTGCTGCAGACCATATTGATAAAAAGCATATTAGTTGAATATCCCAAAATGAATCTATTAATATACTATATTCAGAAGCACCTTCTATTTTTTGAAAAACAAATACTAATAGATAAGCTTGTATAAAAGCAATAACTCCCTGAACAATAAATTTAGAGAGTAAATATGCTGGTAACTTTAAGTCTGACATATGTTCTTTTTGTAAAATAATTTTTTCTTTACATATTTCTTGCACAGAATTTAATAATCCTAACCAAATAGAAGCACAACCTAATGAAAACAGTATAGCCTTTGTATCATCATAACTTGTATATATATCTTCTGTAGAGACTAATGTTAATAAGAGTCCAACGACTGGAGCTTGAGCAAATAGAAGCAATAATTGTTGAAAATCATTTGAAATTAGTTTAACATATCGTCTTATCAAAGTTAATAATTGTTTTACAAAAGATTTTTTCTGATTAGTAGGTTTATTATTAATTTTCTTTTCAATAATATTCGTAGTAGTGTTCTTAGGTTCATTAATAGCTTTAAACTTGTTATTCCATTTCTCCATATCTTCATTTAATAAAGTATATATATCTACAAAATCATCTACTTCAAAAAAATCCAAAGCCTCTTGAGGAGAACCATAAAAACATAGATGACCACCTTTGCCAAAGAAAGCAACTTTATCACATAAATGCAAATTTAAAGTATTATGAGTTACAAGGATAATAGTTTTACCCATTTTTGACATTTCTCTTAAGGTTTTCATGAGGCTTCTCTCTGTATCAGGATCTAATCCGCTAGTTGGTTCATCAAGAAAAAATAAACTTGGATCAGCTATAAGTTCAACAGCAATACTAGCCCTTTTCCTCTGACCACCACTTAGTTGCCTTATATAAGAATTTTTAAAATCCGTAAGTTGTACAGTATTTAATACATCATCAATTCTTTCTTCTCTTTCAAATCTAGTAGAATTATCAGGCATCCTAAGCTTAGTAGTATATTTTAACATATCATATAATGTTAAATTAGAATATACAATATCTTCTTGTGGGACGTAGCCAATATTATGTTTTAATTCAGCATAATTTTCATACAAATTCTCACCATTTAAAAGGACAACTCCTGAAGAAGGTTCATCTACTCCGCTAATACATTTCATAAAAGTTGTTTTACCTGCACCAGAGCCTCCAACAAAGGCAACAAATTCAGAAGGATTAACAGTCATACTAACATGTGAAGAAATTTCTTTTACCTTAAATTTTATTTTAACACGTTTAACAATGTCAATTGCTTCAAGTTTAATTCCCTTCTGATATATTTGATATATCAATTTCTCATTATATAAAATGATTTTTGTATTTCCAATTAAAATAACATCAAAATTATTTAAAAATATATCCCTGTTTGGCAATAATTTCATTCCATTAACATATGTTCCATTTAAACTAGAATAGTCACGTATGGTTATATTATGACCTGATTTATTAATAGAGGCATGAGTTTTAGCAACACCGTTTGGAGGTAAAACTATATCACTTGTTCCACTACTTCCAATTGTAGTTTTTCCGGAATTTAAAGATTTAGTTTGCCACTCGTCTAAAGTCTTGCTTATTGACATTATAATTATTACAGCATTTGAATCATCTAAGTCAGGATTCATAATTTTTACAAAACTACCTTCTGATAAATACAAATCATCAAAAGATTTCTTATTATTTCCGAACATTGGTATATGTGCACTTGTATTAGTCACTAAAACACCAAATTCTGTTATTTCTAGATAACCTTGTTGGTAATCTAAAGAATCAGAATTTATAACAATATCATTATCTGAACCTTTTCCAAAGGTAAATAGGTTCTTATTTTTTTCAGTTAAATTAATTACAGTTACACCGTTATCACATATTATTGTTATAAAATAATTTTCATTAGGTTTTGCCTTACGTTTAAAATTTTCAAATTCATTAAATTCTCGATTTTGTTTCATAATTTCCCTCTTATCTTATGTTTATTATTTGCATTTTATCATTGAATAAAAAAATTTTCAATATATAAAGAAAATTTAGAATGAAAATTAATAAAAAAACTTGTATATTTTAAGCACTTGTGATATAAATATGATATAAAGCTAAAGAAAGGGCTGAGTTTAGTGGAAGATGAAGATATGATAAATATTAGAGATATGAAAGACGCAAAAACAATATTAATTGTTGATGATGAACAACCAATTGTTGATATATTGGTCCATAATCTGATTAAAGAAGGTTATAAAACTTTAGAAGCAAATGATGGTATAACAGCAGTAAATATGGCATTAGAAAAAAAGCCTGATTTAATTTTATTAGATATAATGCTTCCTAAAATGGACGGATTATCTGTATGTAAAAGAATAAAGAACTCATATAATGTACCTATATTAATGCTAACAGCCAAGGATGAAGAAATAGATAAAATTTTAGGTTTAGAGTTAGGAGCAGATGATTATATAACAAAACCTTTTAGTGTAAGAGAACTTATGGCAAGAATTAAAGCAAATTTAAGAAAAGCAGATATAATTGCAGACAATCAAGTAATAGAGCAAACTTCAAGTAATGATAAGAAAAAAGATAGTAAGATAAAAGTAGGAGATTTAGAATTAGATTTAGATAAATTTGAAGTTAAAGTTAGAGGAGAAATAATAGATTTAACATTAAGAGAATTTGAAGTATTGAAATTCTTAGCATCACAACCAGAGCAAGTAGTAACAAGAGAAACTTTACTTGAAAAAGTTTGGGGATATGAATATTATGGTGATATTAGAACAGTTGATGTAACAGTAAGAAGAATCCGTGAAAAAATAGAAAAAGATACTTCAGCACCAAAGATATTAATAACAAAAAGAGGTGTAGGCTACTATATAGCAGACAGGGATTAGGGGACGGTCCTAAAAATCCCTAATTAAAAAAGATAGAACTAAATTTGTAACTAGTACAAAATTAGCTCTATCTTTTTTAATGGGCATCTGTCAAAGTACTACGTAAAGTAACCTTTATAATCGTACCTTCAGGAACTTGCTCATTTGCCATATAATCTTGAGTAATAACAGTTCCACTACCTTCAATATTAATATTCAAATTTTTATCTCTCAAAGTAGTTGTAGCTTGTGAAGCGTTCATACCCTTTAAATCTGGAACTGTGACAGAAGTAGAAGTAGTACTTCCTTCACCATAAAGCACAATTAAAGAATTTTTAGGTAATTGACTACCAGGTTTTGGATTTTGGTCTCCAACTAAAATAGTATTTGCGTCCCCATTTACATATGTTTTAGTATTAAATCCAGCATCTTTTAAAATCTTTTCAGCTTCCGCAACGGTTCTATTTCTAACATCAGGAACAGTAATATAATTACTAGAATTACTATTACTATCAGCAGTAGCATCTGAAACAACACCCATATATGGTAAAATTTCAGATAGCATTTGAGAAACAACTGGTCCTGCAACTTGACCACCTTGATGACCATTTTCACCTTTAGGATCATATAAAGTAACTAAAAGAACAATTTTAGTATCCTCAACCGGAGAAATTGCAACATATGAAGCAACATAACCTTCTTCTGCATTTGCTTCTGTTGGTTCGGAAGTACCAGTTTTTCCTCCTATAGAATAACCGTTTACAGCAGCATGTCTACCAGTACCTTCTGTAACTACAGACTCCATCATAGATTTTACTTTTGCAGCAGTTTGACTAGAAATTACTTGCCTTACTTGAGTAACAGGAATTTCAGTAACTGCTCCTGTATCAGTATTTGTAACAGATTTAACAATTCTAGGTTGCATCAATACCCCATCATTAGCCACACAAGAAATTGCTGTAATCATTTGAAGAGGTGTAATATTTAACCTTTGTCCAAATGACATAGTAGCAAGTTCTACAGGACCAACATTTTCTAGCTTTTGGAATATACTACTTTGCTCACCATAAAGACCAGAGTTAGTTGAATCGAACAATCCAAATGCCTCATAGTATTTATATAAAGTAGAAGCACCAATTCTTGCTCCAAGTTGCATAAATGCGGGGTTACATGAATTCATCAATGCTTGTCTTAAAGTTTGAGAACCGTGAGGGTTTGCTCTCCAGCATTTAATTTTAATAGTTGAACCATTTACATCTTCAAATTCTTCATAACCTTTACAATAAAAATCGCCAGCAACATCTGTTGAAGTGATATTTTCTTCTAAAGCAACTGCAGAAGTTATAACTTTAAAAGTAGAACCAGGCTCATAAGTTTCAGCAACAGATTTATTTGCCCACATTCTATATAATGCCTCACTTTTTTCTTCTGTAGATAAACTATCATAAGTTTGAGCCAATGTGCTATTAGGTGTATAAGGTGAGTTTAAATCATAATCAGGATAAGATGCCATAGCTAAAATATCACCTGTTGAAGGATTCATTGCAATAACATTTCCACCTCTAGAGCATTCATTTTCTTCAACCGCTTGTTTTAAATATTTTTCAACAATAGTTTGAATATTTAAATCAATTGTTAAAGTTAAATCACTACCATTTTCAGCTGCAATATATGTTTCCTCAGCATCAGGAATTTCTTGTTGGTCGCTTCCTTGTGAACTAACAATCTTTCCTGGAGTACCAGTTAATACTGAATCCCATTTAGATTCAATTCCACTTAAACCTTGATTATCACTTCCACAAAAGCCAATTACTGCTGAAGCAACAGTACTATATGGATAATATCTTTTTGTATCTTCATCAATATTAATACCAACAGAAATCTTATTTTCTTTCATCCAAGCTGTTAACTCATCAACTTTATCTTGTTCAACTTTTTTTGCAATTGTTTCAACTTGTGAATCACTACTTACTTTTTCCAAAGTTTCATTGTAATCAAGCCCAAAAATTTCTGAAAGACCTTTTGCAACAGTTTCTTGATATGTAGCAGTTTCTTCATCACTATCTTTTTTGAACTTTGAAGGATTAATTGTAATAGTATCTACTTGAGCACTTATAGCTAAAGCTTTTCCAGTAGAATCGTAAATATTTCCACGTTTTGGACTTATAATTTGATTAATAGCTTGTTGTTTATATGCTTGTTCTTTTAAATAACTTCCTTGAACAAATTGTAAAAATCCAATTCTACAAATTAAAAGAACAAAAATTATTACTGTAACTAAAAGAATTAATCTTAGCTTTTTTGTATATATAAAATTTTTCGATTCGAAATCTGAATTTATTTTTACTACATTTGAAGTTTTTTTAGACCTATTATTATTTAATCTCTTGTTTTTATCTGGACGTCTTTTATCAGTCATAATATCCACCTCTTTAGTTTTTAAGTAGCTATATTTTATAATAAAATGTAAAAAAAAGCAAGATGTTGCAAATAAAAGAAAATCATGTTATCCTATTATTAAAGTTAAGAAAGGATAATTAAAAATGAGTAATTTATGGGATGAAACATCTTTTATAATGAAAAAATATCATATAAAAGCAAATAAAAATTTAGGACAAAACTTTTTAATAGATGAACAAGTAATAGAAAAAATAGTAAATGCAAGTGAAATAACAAAAGAAGATTGTGTAATTGAAATAGGACCAGGATTAGGAACATTAACAAAAGAGTTATTAGAAAAAGCAGGAAAAGTTATCTCGATAGAACTAGATAAAAAAATGATAACTATATTAAAAGATAGATTTGCTTTATATGACAATTTTGAATTAATAAATAATGACATTCTCCAAGTAGATTTAAAAAATATAATATCAACTGAAAAAGAAAAAGGATTAAAAAATATAAAAGTTGTAGCAAATCTTCCATATTATATTACAACACCAATAATAATGAAACTTTTAGAAGAAAAACTAGATTTAGAAAGTATAACAGTTATGGTACAAAAAGAAGTTGCAGATAGACTAATTGCAATTCCAAGTGATAAAGAGACAGGAGCAATTACATATAGTGTATATTATTATGCTAAGGGAGAAGAGATAATAGAAGTACCAAAAGAATCATTTATACCAGAACCAGAAGTGACATCAAAAGTAATAAAATTAAACATCAGAAAAGAACCACCTGTTAAAGTCAAAAGTCCAGAAGTAATGTTTAGGATAATTAAATGTGCATTTATGCAAAGGAGAAAAACTTTATTAAATGCTCTTGTAAATACTAAAGTTTTTTTGAATAAAGATGAAGGAATAAAAATTTTGAAGAAAATAGGACTTAGAGAAGATGTTAGAGCTGAAAAATTAAAAATAGAAGATTTTGCAAAAATAACAGATAGTATATTAAAATAATATAAATATCTCATTTGCTAATATATAAAGTATAAAATGGATATGAACTGAGCTCAAAAAATTAATTCAACAAAAAATATTGGATTTTTTAGAAAAATCTATTTAAAAAAGTTTTCTAACATGATATAATATTATAGAATATGCAAATTTAAATATGAAACATAATATTAGAAGCATAAACAAAATGTATCAAAATACTAAAGGAAGGAAAAATCAAGAATGAATCAAATTTTGGTAACAAAAAAATTATATATAACACCAGAATTAAAAAGAAAAAAGAAAATCTACAAATTTGATTTCTTTTTATCTGTTTTTTTAGTATGCATTTTAATTTCCTTTTATATTTATGCCGAATATGCTAGAAACAAAGATGAAGAAGTATCACAGGAAATTTTAGCAAATATGAATATAACACAAGATGACACAGTTGCAGACAGTAATGTTTTAATTGCAGTATTAGATGATGAAGAACAAACAGAAGAACTAAATTCAGAAGTTAAGCAACAGGTGGAAAATGCAAGCAAAACAGTACAAACAACAGATAGTGGATTTAGATATGCAACAATTGCAACAATAAATATACCAAAAATAAATGTAGAATATCCAATATTAGATGGAGAAACTGATTCAGTAGAAGAAACAGAAGCACTACTAAAGATTTCTCCTACAAAGTTCTGGGGACCAGAACCAAATGAAGTAGGAAACTTCTGTATAGTAGGGCATAATTATAGAAATACAAGATTTTTTAGTAAAGTACCAACATTAGAAAATGGAGATATTATAGAAATAACAGACTTAACAGGAAGAAAGATTAGTTATAGAGTATATAATAAATACACTGTAGACCCAACAGATGTTAGTTGTACAAGCCAATTAACAAATGGAAATAAAGAAATTACATTAATTACTTGTACAAATGATAGTAAGATGAGAGTTATAGTTAAGGCAAGGGAAGTTTAAGGTTGAAATGAGAATGAAAAAAGATATTGTAATGGCGTCAGGAAATAGTGGAAAGATAAAAGAAGCACAAGAAATTTTAAAAGAATATAAAATAATCCCTATGAAAGAATTAGGAATTAATATAGATGTCGAAGAAGATAAAGAAACTTTTGTAGAAAATGCTATAAAAAAAGCAGAAGAGATAGCGAAAGAAACAAATGGTAAAATGTGCTTAGCAGATGATTCTGGAATTGAAATTGAATATTTAAATGGATTTCCAGGAGTACATACTAAAAGATGGTTCAATGGAACAGATAGAGAAAGAAATCTAGCGATTTTAGATAAATTGCAAGGAGTTCCTAAAGAAAAAAGAAATATAAAATTTATTACAGCAATGGCACTTTCAGATGGTAATAAAACAATTTCGGTAGAAGCAAGTATAGATGGATATGTAACCGAAACTCCTAGAGGAGAAAATGGTTTTGGTTTTGATGAAATTTTTGAATTAGAAGATGGAAGAACTTTGGCAGAATTATTAAATGAAGAGAAAAATGAGATAAGTGCTAGAAGAAAAGCTTTAGAAAAATTAGCAGAAAAAGTAATAATGTTAGAATTTTAATAAAATATGATAATTTTAAGTATTAGCGAGTGTAAATGCTAATGCTTATTTTTATAGAAAAAATTGCTAATAATT
The DNA here is from genome assembly GCA_944387525.1 of uncultured Clostridia bacterium. Lineage (GTDB taxonomy): Bacteria > Bacillota > Clostridia > TANB77 > CAG-508 > CAG-269. Next base: position 12,504 of record CALXFF010000011.1, read on the forward strand.
GGATATAAACTGATTGACAAAAGAACAAAAGTTTGATAATATATGGCAAATAAATAGAGGTGAATTTAAAAATGAGTAACAAAGATTTATATATAAGAAGTAGTAGTGCAGAATTTCTAATATTTGAACAACAGAAAAAAGAACATGGAATCGAAGTGCGTTTTGAAGATGGAGATTTGTGGCTAACTCAAAAGGCATTGGGAGAATTGTATAATACATCAAAACAAGATATAAGTTATCACATAAAAAATATTTATAATGATTTAGAATTAAATCAAAAATCAACTGTCAAAGAATTTTTGACAGTTCAAAATGAGGGGAATAGAGAGGTAAAAAGAAAAACTATATACTACAATCTAGATGCAGTAATTTCTGTTGGATATAGAGTAAATACAGATAGAGCAATTCAATTTAGAAGATGGGCAACAAATGTATTAAAAGAGTTTTCAAAAAAAGGATATATTATAGATAAAAAAAGAATGGAAAATGGAACATTTTTTGATGAAGATTATTTCGAATCATTACTTGCAGAAATTAGAGAAATAAGATTATCAGAAAGAAGATTTTACCAAAAAATAACAGATATATATGCGACATCCATTGATTATGACAGCAAATCTCCTACAACAATCAAATTTTTCAAAAAAGTCCAAAATAAGATGCACTATGCAGTAACCCATCAAACAGCAGCAGAGATAATTTATAATAGAGCAGACCATAAAAAAGAACATATGAATTTAACTAATTGGAAAAATTCTCCGAATGGTAAAATATTAGAAACAGATGTGATTATTGCTAAAAATTGCTTAAAAAAGGAAGAATTAGAACAATTAGAACTTATTGTTTCAGCTTTCTTAGACTTGGCAGAGGCAAGAGCGAAAAGAAATATTCCCATGACTATGGAAGATTGGGCAAAAAGAATAGACAAATATTTATTATCAGATGATAGAGATGTATTAAAAGATGCTGGTAAGATATCACACGAGATAGCGAAAGAAAAAGCATTAACAGAATTTGAAAAATACAGGGTTATACAAGATAAATTGTATAAATCTGATTTTGATAAATTAATAGAAAGTAGTAAAAATTAGCAAGGTAAAGTAACAAAAAAATAATCCTTTCATACAATATAAAAAGATTTAAATATGGGAGGATTATTTTTTATGGCAAAGATATTAGTATTTAACAATGACAGTGATAGAATGGAAACATATTACAGAAATGAAGCAGACCCAATGCCATACAACACAAATGGAACGCTAAGAGTAAGAGAATTTAGAGGATCAAGCAAAAGTAATATCCTATGGACAACAAAAAGAACAATGCAAACATGGAATAGCCAAAGATACTTATATGGAGGACCAATACCAGTAGGATTTGCATTTAAAAGACCATATGAAGGACGGACATCGGAAATCAAAGTCAACATTATGCAGGAGTTGCATTTGATGTAGGGCAAACATTAACACAAAGTCAAAGAACAAGACTATGGAATAGTGCAAATAATGCACAGATTTGGTCATATTTAGAACCACTTTCTCTGACACCAACTTGGGTACATTTCGACAAAAGATGGGGACGTCCTGCCTGCAGTACAGGTGGATATCCAACTATCAGAAGAGGCAGTTTAAGCAATTATGTATTAATAGCACAAGACGATTTAAATACATTAGGATATAGAACTAATGGATTAGATGGAATTTTTGGTTCTGCAACACAAAATGCAGTAATTAGTTATCAACGTTCAAGAGGATTAACAGCTGATGGAATTGTTGGCTGTAATACATGGCGTTCATTACAAGAAGATGTTGTTGGGACAGGTGCAACAAGTACGACAATAAATTAAAAAAGATGAGGTGTCTAATTTGACACCTCAAAAATTTTCTATAAAATTTAACAAATTTTCAAAAAACACTTGCAAAACAAAAAAAGTTATATTAAAATGATGGTGAAGTGGAGAAAAGTGGTACAAAGTGGTAGGAAGTGAAAAAGGAGGTCCATTCATTGTTAATAGGCGAATATGAGCATTCTCTAGATGCAAAAGGCAGACTAATAATGCCAGCAAAACTAAGACAAGACATGGGAGACAAGTTCATCGTAACAAAAGGGTTAGATGGATGTCTATTTGCGTTTTCACAAGAAGAATGGAATAACTTTGAAACAAAATTAAAAGCATTACCACTTTCAGATAGAAATGCAAGAAACTTTGTAAGATTTTTCTTATCAGGAGCAACAGAATGTGAAATAGACAAACAAGGAAGATTTCTACTTCCAAACAATTTAAGAGTCGCAGCAAAACTTGAAAAAGAAACAGTAATAATTGGAGTTGGGACAAGACTAGAAATTTGGGATAAAGAAACATGGCAAAATTGCGATGAAAATATATCTGCAGATGAAATTGCAGAAAATATGGCAAATTTAGGTATATAGCTTGCAAAAGTTTATATATAAAATACCAAAGAAAAAAATACTAAAGATAACTATACAAAAGATAAAAGTACAAAAGATGATTATGCAAAAGAAAAATGTACAAAAGATTTTTCTATGCACAAAAGATAAAGAGATAGAGTTTATTCAAAAGAAAAATTAAAAGTACAAATGTTTAATCAAATAGTAACAAAAGAAACATTTGCTAAAGAAAACAGTAAAAAACCAAAAGACAAATACATAGAGTAAAGACAGCTGGTAGTTTTTCGGAATTACCAGCTGTAATTGTAAATTTAGAAAAAAGATAAAAATTTACAAGCAAAAAGGAACGTGGAAAAAATGGAATTTAAACATAAGCCAGTTATGTTGATGCCATGTATAGAAGGTCTAGAAATAAAAAAAGACGGAATATATGTTGATGGAACTTTAGGAGGAGCAGGACATAGTATAGAAATTGCAAAAAGACTATCTCAAAAAGGAAAATTAATAGGTATTGACAGAGACGAAGAGGCTTTACGAGCAGCACAAGAAAAATTGAAAGATTTTAGCAATGTAATATATGTACATGATAATCATGACAATATAAAAGAAATATTAGAAAAATTAGAAATAGAAAAAGTAGATGGAATTCTTTTAGACTTAGGAGTATCTTCATATCAATTAGATGAAAGAAACAGAGGATTTAGCTATTTAGGAGAAAATAAACTTGACATGAGAATGGACAAAACACAAGAGTTAACAGCCGAAACTGTTGTAAACACATATGAAGAAAAAGAATTAGCAGATATCATTTATCAATATGGAGAAGAAAGATTTTCAAGACAAATTGCAAGAAACATATGCAAACAAAGAGAAAAAGAAAAAATAACAACTACAAAGCAATTAGTAGAAATAATTGAAAATTCAATTCCAAAATCTAAACAAAAAGATGGACATCCAGCAAAAAGAACATTTCAAGCAATTAGAATTGAAGTAAATAATGAAATAAAACCTTTATATAACACAGTAATGGACTGTATAGATTGTTTAAAAGATAAAGGAAGATTATGCATCATAACATTTCATTCATTAGAAGATAGGGCAGTTAAAAATGCATATATAGAAGCCCAAGGAAAATGCACATGTCCAAGTGATTTGCCATATTGTGTATGTGGAGCAAAATCATTAGGAAAGATTATAACAAGAAAACCAATAATAGCAAGCGAAGAAGAACAGTTAGAAAATTCAAGAAGTAAAAGTGCGAAACTAAGAATATTCGAAAGAAGAATAGATAAAGAATAATACAAAGGAGGTGAATAACTTATGGCAGGAACAAGATATCAATATACAACAAGTCCTAGAAAACTAGAACCAGATATACAAAGAAAAAGAAACAAAAAGCAACGTAAATTAAAAGTTGTAGAAGATTTACCAAGACAAAAAGTAGAATTATCTAAAGAACAAAAAAAGAGACAAAAAAATCTAACTCTAGTCGTTGTAGGAATATTTATCTTGTTGTTTACTATAAGTTATAGAAACTCCCAAATAAACGAAAAATTCAATGAAGTACAAGACCTAAAAGAACAATTATCATCACTTGAAAAAGAAAATCAACAACTAGAAGTAACAATACAAAATAGTTTAAATCTAAATAATATAGAAAAACAAGCAAAAGAAAAATTAGGTATGCAAAAATTAACAAATAAGCAAACAGTATATGTAACATTACCTAAAAAAGATTATATAGAGCCAGCAACTGAAGAAGTAATAAAAAAAGAAGAAAAAAATTGGTTTCAACAATTTGTAGATAAAATATTTAACAGATAATATTTTTGGTATAAATAAAAAACCTTCTAATAAAATTGATTAGGAGGTTTTTTTATGATTACAACAAAACTATCTAGTAAAAAGAAAATGAGAAATACATTATTCATAACCTTTTTAATTTTAGTATGTTTAATAGGAAGATTAGGATATATACAATTAGTACAGGGAAAGGAATTATCAGAATTAGCATATGAGCAACAAACTTTAGATAGAAGCATAAATCCAAAAAGAGGGACAATTTATGATGCAAATGGAACAGCATTAGCAGTAAGTAGTACGGTAGAAACAGTAACAGTAAATCCAGGAAATATAGCAAAAGAAAATAAAGAAAAAGTAGCCAAAAAATTGTCAGAACTATTTGAATTAGATTATGATACAGTATTGAAAAAGGTATCAAAAAGAAGTTCAATAGAAACAATTATAAAAAAAGTGGATAAAGAAAAAACAGATAATTTAAGAGTTTGGATGAAAGAAAATAATATAACAGAGGGAATAAATATTGATGAAGATACAAAAAGATATTATCCATATAACACAGTAGCTTCACAAATTATAGGATTTTGTGGGAGTGATAATCAAGGATTAGATGGAATTGAAGCAAAATATGAAAATGAACTAAAAGGGACAAAAGGTTCAATACAAAGACATACAGATGCAACAGGTGGAGAAATAGGAGAAGAAGGAGAAAATTACGTACCAGCAATTGATGGAAATGATTTAGTACTTACAATTGATTTAACAATACAATCAATTGCAGAAAAATATTTGGAAGAAGCATGTATTGATAATGTTTGTACAGATGGTGGAAATATTATAGTAATGAATCCACAAAATGGAGATATTCTAGCAATGGCAACATATCCATCATACAATTTAAATGAGCCATATGAACCATATACAGATGAATTAAGACTAACTTGGGATAGCTTGACACAGGAAGAAAAAACTAGAAATTTACAGGCTGTATGGAGAAATAAAGCAATAGCAGATACCTATGAACCGGGCTCAGTATTTAAGTTGATAACTGCATCAGCAGCAATAGAAGAAGGATTAGTTACAGATATTGATAAAGAGGGGCAATTTACTTGTACAGGTGGAATAGAAGTTGCAGGTGTTAGGATAAAATGTTGGAGATACTATAGACCACATGGATCAGAAAGTTTAAGACAAGGATTAATGAATTCATGTAATCCGGTATTTATTGGATTAGGGCAACAACTAGGAGTAACAAAATATTACGAATATCTAGAAAAATTTAAATTATTGCAAAAAACAGGAATAGATTTACCAGGTGAAGCAGGAAGTATATTCTTAGCCAAAGAAAAGGCAGGACCAGTAGAACTTGCAACAATAAGTTTTGGTCAAAGATTTGAAATAACACCAATACAACTTGCAACAGCAGTATCTTCAATTGCAAATGGTGGAACAAGTGTATCTCCTAGAGTTGTAAAACAGATTATCAATAGCCAAACTAAAGAAGTTACTGATATACCAGTAAAAACAAATGGAACAGTAATTTCAAAAGAAACTTCTGAAAAAGTACTAAGCATGATGGAAAGTGTTGTATCAGAAGGAACTGGAAAAAATGCAAGAGTTGCAGGATACAGAATAGGTGGAAAAACAGGGACGTCTGAAGATGGTGTTAATACTAATAAATATGTTACTTCTTTTTGTGGTGTTGCACCTATAGATAATCCTCAAGCAGTTGTTTTGGTTACTTTGTATAATCCGACAGGTGAGCGGACGGTCATCAACGGAGGTGGGGTCGCAGCACCAGTTGGTGGTCAAATTTTTAGTGAAATTTTGCCATACTTAGAAGTAAATCAAGGAAATACAGATGAGGTGGAAGTTGCTGAACAAGTTACAACACCTGATGTGATTGGAAAAACTATAACTGAAGCGGAAAAAATTATGAAAGAGAATGGATTAGAGCTTGTTGTTCAAAACGAAGAAGAGGAAATGGATAAGGATAATTCAATTATAAAAACTCAAACTCCTCAAGCAGGTATCACAATTAATGAAGGGAATAAAGTTTATGTGGAAAAAGAATAAAAGATAATAAGAGTTATTTCTTATTATCTTTTTTGTGAATCAAGTAATTTTGCGTGTAATACAAGTTTATCGTTTTTATTAAAACATGTAGACAAAGTAATAATTCTATCATTTTCATTTACATCATAACCAAAATTAAAATTACTTCTTTCTATTAACATTTGAATAAAATCAGAAAAATCATTATCAAAATCTATTTGTATATAATCATTAGTAGTTGGTATAACATAAAAGCTAAAAATTTGCCATACTGAATTTTCACTAGGAGTGGAAATTTGTATAATATGGTTATTAGAATTACTAACCCAGTCATTGTCAAAAACATTCTGCAAAGTTCCAAACATAGTTTTATTATTTTGAGAATGACCATATATAATAGAATTTTTATCTTCGAAATTACAATTATTCCTATAATCTAAAAATACCCAACCGGCAGGATTATATTTATCATAAAAAGAATGATTTAAATAATAATTATTGTCACTTGCTTGAACTATAGGATAATCTATATTTGTAGATGGTATTTTAATCCATGCAACAGTATGAGGATTAATAGAAAGAAGTTCATCAAAGTCAACCTCTAAAAAATTATAAAAAGATTTTTGATTTGAAATTAATTGCAATTCAGAAATCTCAGTTTTATAATTTAAAAACCAAATAAATATATTATAAATGCTAAATATTAAAATAACTAATAAAATTATTAAAACAAAACAATATAAAAATCTTTTGAATCTCATATCCCCCTCCATACTAAAACTATTATATCATAAAAAAAGAAAAAACAATATAAATAAAACTATAAAATATTTGTTAATAAAAAGTAAATAAAATGTAAAAAAACAAAAAAGGCTACGGAAATAGATTGTTTGACAGATACAACCCAAATACAATATTGAAATAAAAGAAAGAATAAAATAAAATATATGTAACTGTCATATACAAGAACAAAATAAAAGAAAGGAGTGTCATATTATAAAAATATTAAAAAATACAGTAAATACAATTTTGTACATAATAATATTCATAGAAATTGTTTTAGTTATCTTATTTCTTGGACCAAAACTATTTGGTATAAATACTTTTGTTGTTACAAGTGGTAGCATGGAACCTATATATCCAGTAGGTTCGCTAATATACGTAAAAAAAGTTAATCCAGAAGAAATAAAAGTAGAAGATACAATAACTTTTTATATGAACAATAGTAAAATAATTGCTACACATCAAGTATATGAAATAGATGAAGAAAATGAGCAATTTAAAACACAAGGAATAAATAATAAGGACAATAAAGGAAATATCATACATGATGCAGAAGCAGTTGGATTTTCTAAACTAATTGGAAAGCCAATATTATGTATAAAGTATCTTGGATATATTAATAGATTTATAACACAGGCACCTGGAATTTATATTGTTTTTGTAGCTACGCTCATCATTATTTTAATTAATTACATATTAGAAAGAAAAATGGAGGTAAAGTGATATGAAAAATGGAAAAAGAGCAAAACAGGGTAACAAGAAAACACTATCAGCTATTGTTTTATTATTAATATTAGCAATATTAGTATCAGCAGGAACAATAGCATGGTTAACAAAAACAAGTTCTGTATCAAACATATTTACAGTAGGAAGTTTTGAAAATCCATCTACTTCACCAACAAATCCAGAAACACCTATAGATATTGATGGAAATATCTATGAGCCAAGTTGGAACGATGAAGAAGAACACAAATTGATTCCAGATGCAACATTTGCAAAAGACCCATATGTAGGAATTGGAGCAGGAAGTGAAGATGCAGCAGTATATGTATATGTTGAAAATAGCTTTTCAAACAAAGTTTACTTCTCAATAAACACTGGATGGGAAGCAGTAGAAGCAACAGCAGGATCTAAAGAAGGAACATATACAAGTGGATTATTCAAATACACAGATGGATTAAAAAATGCTACAGATACAGACGTATGGACAGCTCAACCATTATTTAGTGAAGTTGTTACTGATGAAACAGCTACAAGTGAAGATTTTACAGTAGAAGAAAACGGAAAACTTGAAATTAAAGTTTCATGTTTCTTACATCAAACAAAAGACGCTGATGGAACTGAAATACCAAGTCAAACTATAGAAGATGCAGCAAAAGAAACATTTAAAATTTCATAATTAATATGGAGGAAATATAAACTTGAAAAGAAAAGTAGTAATCCTATTTTTTGTAATAATTGTATTTTTATTAGCAATTGTATCTACAATTGCTTTTCGAAATTATAATGCAAAAGCAAATAATATAATAACATTTGGAAATATAAAAATGCAATTATTACAAACCACTTTGGATAAAAATAACCAAGAAATAAATATAAATAATGATGAGAGTTTTGATATAACATATAATTCAAAAATAAATAGAATTATAAAAGTTAAAAACTTAGGAAAACAAGAATTTTTCTTAAGAATATCTTTAGAGATGATAGGAACAAATAAAGATAATGAAGAATTCAATGCAAATAACCTTGTTGAATATGATATAAATGAAAGTGATTGGATATATAAAGATGGATGGTATTACTATAAAAACATAGTGAAAGAAAATGATATAACAAGTAACTTAATAACAAACATAACTTTCGATATTAATCATATTACAAGCAATTATCCAGATGGAAAATTCAAATTTAATGCAAAAGCACAAGCTGTTCAAGCTAAAAATAATGCAGATAATGTATTAGAAGTAGAAGGATGGCCTGAAAACAAATAATTTATTAAAGTAAAAAATAGAGGAGGAAATAACATGGAAAAGAAAAAAACAAAATTAAATAAATTTATTGCATCTACCATTATTTTTGCTCTATTTTTTTCTTTTTTTGCAATATTAATAACTTTTGCAGATTCAAATAAATATGAAATAAGCAATTTTGATGAACTAGTGCAAGCAGCCGAAATGAGTAGACAAGAAGGTCATCAAAATGATACATATATATTAAAAAATAATATAGAAATACCAGAAGGAAATCAAATATCATTTGGAAGTTCTGAATATCCATTTAAAGGAACTTTTGATGGTAGTGGATATTCAATATCAAATTTAAAATATGAATCAACATTAGACCCAAAAACAGACACAGGACTATTTTCATACACTGGAGAAGGAGCAATAATAAAAAACTTAACATTACTTAATGCTGATGTACAAGCAGATTACAGAGGAGGACTAATTGCTGGATATTCTGAAGGAACAACATTTGAAAATATAACAATTAAAGATAGTCATTTATTTGTTGCAGCAACAAATAATGTATTAACACTAATTACAGATGGAGGAATTAGAGGAGGAGCAATAGTAGGTGAAGCAAAAAATAGTGTGATATATAATTGTGAATCAATAAATACAACAGTTAATACAAACAACACTTCTGCAGTTGCAGCATTATCTGGAAAAGGTCTATACTTAGGAGGATTAGTTGGAACATCTGTATCTACAACAGTTGAATATTCAAGAGTTGTAGGGGGATTAGTTAAAGAATATTATGATGTTGCTGTTGGAGCACTAGGTGGAAATACACTATATATTGGTGGAATAGTAGGACAAATGAAAGAACAATCTAAAGTAATAGATAGTTATTCAACTGCAGAACTTAATTATTATTGTGCAACATATGTATCAGTCGGAGCAGGAAATACAGGAAATATTGGTGGAATTGCAGGAGCAATGTTTGGTAGTCAAAATGAAGTTATTAGAAGTGTATATTCAGGAAAGGCAACATCACAACAATATAATGCAATTCTTGTAATACCAATTATCCAAAATAATGTAAATATTTCAGGAATAACAAATGTGTATGAAGGAGGAAATGTTCAAAATACATATTATAAACCAAGTAGTAATCCTGATGTAAGCATGAAATCTTTAGGAAGTAGCACACAAACAGGTTCGTTTGGACCACTAACTGATGAACAATTTATTGATAAAGAATTTTGGAAATCAGAAGGATATGATTTACATGGAAATATAATTAGAGATACATCATATAACAATAATCATTCAAATAAATGGGTAATTGATAAAGAACACAATTTTTTAGTACATGGAAAATCAATTTCTGCAACATTAGATTTTGTAGGAGCAGGTAGCGTCACAATTAAGGGCACTCAACTTGTTAATGCAGAAGTTACTACTGAAAATCCATATTCATTTGCTTTACAAGGAATAGACAAAAAAGAAAACACTGCAAATATAATAGCTAACGAAAATCCTGGATATAGATTAGTTTCATGGTATAAAATACCAAATATTATGGTAGATAAAATAGAAGAAAACCATAAATATTTTGATGATATATTAAATGAAAATAATAAAATATCAAATGAAAAAGAATTGAACAATGTTACAGTAACAGATAATGACTTATTTGTTGCACATTATCAAACACAGGTCCTATATCATGACATAAATGGAAATATTATTGATACAAAAACAGGAAATTCTAAAACAATAGTAGATGAAAATGATTGGTATGATTATGAAGAATTAATAAATTGTGCAGAACCAGTAAATAAACCAAACAGCGAAAATGCAAAACTAATTGGTTGGACAACTACAAAATCAGAAGAAGCTGGTGGGGGATACAGTAGTATTACTTCTCCAGAACTTATAGATTTAAAAAATGATGGAACTTTTTATGAAGTAGGAGATAAAATTATAAAAACAATGGATTTATATCCTGTATATGTAGATACGATATCAAATGTAGAAACAGTATTCGAAGGAAATGAACAAGATAGCATAAATGATGAAAGTTTAAGAGATGGAGTAGGATATACAGAGATTAAAATGAATGAATCACAAAATGTAGTTATAACAGTTATTGGCGAAGGTGAAAATGGAACATTTCCTGAAGGATATAGATTTTTAGGTTGGTATGATGAAAATGGAAATAAAGTATCAAAAGAAACAAGTTATGAGTTAAAAGATGTAGATTTAACACAAAAACATAAATTTACTGCAAAATTTGAATATTTAGTAGAATATTATGTAAGAGCATTTGGACAAAATTATGGAAATGGATTTAAGGATAGCCAATTGTTTATAAGCAAATATGAAAAATATAATACAGAATTTGAAAACATACCAGGACCAGCATATATAAAAGAAAATATAACACATTGGGGAACAGAACATAAAGACCATGGACAAAATGATGATACAAGTGATGCTTATAGTGGGAAAATAACAAAACCATTAAAAGTATATTCTCATAACTATGTACAAGAACCAGGAGGACAATCAGGTTGGAATGTGTTTATGACAACAGATTTTCCAGGTTCAGGTAGAATAACAGACGAAGTTGCATATGCGGCTGGTGAATTTAAGTTTACACCAGTAAATGATAAGTATAAATTACAATTTTGGACATTAGAAAGATCTAATGACTCATGGACATATGTAGGAAATCCAATGAATACAGGTATATTAACTTTAAGTAGGCAATATAAAGGAATGGCAATGGTAACAGCAGACATAGTATTTCATAAAAAACAAGGAGAAGATGTAACAGTAACAAGAAGATATGAAAATAATTTGTTTATGGAGCAAGACACAAATTATACATATAAATATCCATTCTGGCATACAGATGATGAAGTAGATACAAAACCATATGATAGTAAAGAGGAATTAAATAATACAATAACATTACAAAAATCACCTGCAGATGCTGAAATGAAAATTTCAGGTTATGTATTCTTAGGTTGGATTTCGTCTAAAGATGTAAAAGAAAACAGCAGTGAGTGGAATTATATTTATGATGTAGAAGATGACTTATATTGTACATCTGATATAAATAAAGTAAAACCATATTTACTAGAAAAAGAAAGTAAAGTATTAGAAGCAATAGATGTATATCCTGTTTATGCAAAATATAATGTAGAGACAAAAACAAATGTAAATATAAATTTGCCAGAAGAAATAAATGCAAATAAACCGGAAAAGCCAGGATATACAATAAATGAAAGTAGTGTAGATATTGGAAAAGCAACAGTAGTACTAACACCAGATGTAGATACTTATGTTATAGGAAATAGTGGAGAAAAATATGTTTTAAGTGCTATTGTCAGAGTATATGAAGATGGAACAGAAGAAGAAATAACAAAAGATGAAAAGGGTATTTATAAATATGAAATTGAAGCAGGCAAAAAATATACATTTATGGCAAAATATGAAACAGTTATATTAGTATATCATTTAAATTCTCCAGAAGTAAAAACAGAAATTAAAAAAATGGGAGAAACAATAGGAGAAATGCCAAGACCAACATATGATATAGAAGATTTAAATAAAAACTATATTTTTGTTGGATGGTCAAATAAAAAACCAAGTAGCGGATATCATAAATTGCAAGAATATTCAGATATTAGTGATATTGGTATGGAAAATAGTTCAGATATAATAAATAATTCTATGGAACTATGGCCTGTATATGTAAAAATTCAAATAAAAGTAAATTCTAATATAGATGATTATTTGAAAAATAATGGAATAAATTTAGAAACAGTAAGATTTATAACAAGACCAGATATTGATAAATCACAAATAGAAGCAAAAGATGTTGAAGGATATGATTTTATAGGGTGGTATAAAAATTATACAAGTGAAAACAACAAAGGCGAATTATTAACAAAAAATAAAACATATCTAATACAAAAAGAAAATAGCTTGCAACAAGAAAGATATACTGCAGTTTATGTTAAAGCATACAGAATAAATTATTATGATACAAAAGGAGAGGTTATTTATTCTGTAGGAGTTAAACAAGATGAAAATAGAACTTTTGTAAATGAGGCATTAGATAACGAAGGAAATAAAGTTGTAACTCCTATAGATTATCAAGCATATCAAAATATTAGTAATGAACTATCAAAAAATGAAATATTTAGAAATTGGCAATGGGTAAAAAATGATGGAACAACAGTACAATGGAATAATTTCTATGATAAAGAAATATCACAAGATATGGATTTATATCCTATTGTAAGGGAATTCTCAGCAATAGATTCAGAAAATAAAGAAATAGACACTATTGGAACAAATGAAAAGATGCCAGATTTGATGTTAGGAATGAGTAACGAAAAAATATATGGATATTTTACTACAACTTATAATCAACCAAAATTGACTATTCATGTAGAAGATATATTGTATAGCAAGAACAATAAAAAAGATATAGAAAAAATAGATAATATGGAAGTTATATTGTATAAAAACAATGATATAACAAAAGAACCACTAGCTATTAAGAAAACAGATATAAACGGAGATGCAATAATAGAATTTATGGGAGAAATTATAATAAAAGCAACTACAGAAGAAAATAAAGCAGATTCATTTATCTTCCAAATACTAGACAAAAATGATGATATAGTAAGTGAAATATTAATATCTTCAAATGAAAGCAAAACAATAAAAATACCATATGGAGAATATAAAATAGTACAAAAAAATGAATGGTCATGGAGATATTCAAAAGTAGAAAATAAAAATATAGAAGTAAATACTAATAATGACAGAATAAATATTTCATATGAAGAAAATAAAGAAAATACAAAATGGTTTGATTTTACAGATAAAAAAGAAAATGAGTATAAATAAGAAAAGGAGGTGAAAGAAAATTTTATGAATAATTATATAACCAATCATGAATATGGATATAAATTAGGATTATTCGCAAAAGGAAAACGTTATAAAAAGATAAGACATAAAAAATATAAAAATAATTTATTTACACAAATTACTATAATCCTATTATTTTGCTTAGTAACAGGAACAATTGCATATATGATAAAACAAAGTAGCATAACTAATGAATTCATAATGGGTGAAGTAAAAACACAAATAATAGAGAATTTTGATAGTAATAATAAAACAAAAAAAGATGTTAATATCAAAAATATTGGAAATGTACCTGCATATATTAGAGCAACAATAGTTATATCATGGAAAGATAATGAAGGAAAAGTTTTAGGAGAGATTCCAGAAGAAAACGTAGATTATTCAATAAAATTTTCTGAATCCTCTAATTGGATAAAAGAAGAAGATGGTTACTATTATTATAAAAAACAAATAGAACCAAATGAAAGCACTGAAATATTAATAGAAGAATGTAAGCAATTAAAAGAATATGACAATAAAATTCTAGAAGTAACTATAGCAAATCAAGCAATTCAAGCACAACCAACAAAGGCCATGAATGAAGCATGGGAGAAAGGAATATAAATAGATGAAAAAAATAAAGATATCAATTATTTTATTAAGTATTATAATATTTATTTTCTCTATAATAAAAATAAGTCAAGCATATACCACAATTCCAACAATATGTTTTGATGGAAATAAAAAAGAAATTTCATTTATTAATGATAGTAATGGAGATTTATTTAATAATTTAAAAGATATCATGCCAGGAGATATAAGAGAACAAGAAATTTTATTGAAATTAGAAAATATGAATAATGAAATAAAGATATTTTTAAAGATAGAAGAAGATGAACTACCAAAAGGTGTAAATATTGAGACTTTCTTAGAAAATCAAAAATTAGAAAAAAAGGAAGATTATATAATTTTAGGAACTTTTAATAAAAATCAAGAAATAAAATTAAAAGTTAAACTAGAAGTAGCTAAAGAGGTGGGAAATGAAGTTCAAGATTTAGAACGTAATATAAAATGGGATATACTTATACAAGAAAATCCAGAAGAAAACAATACAAATGGAGAAATGGATAAAAATGATTTAACACAAGTACCATATACCTATGATAATAGCAGAATCGAAATCTATATTATATTATGTTTGATATCTTTAATTGGAATTATAATAACAAGTTTTAAATTGAAAGAAAGAAAATAAAAAATCGACTTGACAACTATTCTACTTTTTTGATAAAACATATAAAGAAAATCAAAAAAGAAAGAGGGTTGAAAAATGAAGCATTTAATTGATATTAAAAACCTAACAGTAGAAGAAATTAACGAATTAATCGAAGTAGCTAATGACATTATCCAAAACAAAGAGAAATATTCTCACAAATGTGATGGAAAGAAATTAGCTACTTTATTTTTTGAGCCAAGCACAAGAACAAGACTAAGTTTTGAAGCAGCAATGATGGAACTAGGAGGAAACGTAATAGGATTTTCATCAGCAGACACAAGTTCAGCATCAAAAGGAGAAACAGTATCAGATACAATTAGAGTAATAGGATGTTATGCAGACATAATAGCAATGAGGCATCCAAAAGAAGGAGCACCATTAGTAGCATCATTAAAATCAACAGTACCAGTAATAAATGCAGGAGATGGAGGTCATAACCATCCAACACAAACATTAACAGATTTATTAACAATACAAAGAGAAAAAGGAAGATTAGAAAATTTAACAATTGGGCTATGTGGAGATTTGAAATTTGGAAGAACAGTCCATTCACTAATTACAGCTATGTCTAGATACAAAAATATAGAATTTATTTTAATATCACCAGATGAGTTAAAAATTCCAGAATATATAAAAAGAGATATACTAGAAAAAAATAATATTAAATGGACAGAAACAAATGATATTGAAGAATACATGGATAAGCTAGATATTTTATACATGACAAGAGTTCAAAAAGAGAGATTTTTCAATGAAGAAGATTATATAAGGCTAAAAGACTATTATATATTAAACAAAGAAAAACTACGAAAAGCTAAAAAAGATTTATGCATTATGCACCCATTACCAAGAGTAAATGAAATTTCAGTTGATGTAGATGATGACCCAAGAGCTGCGTATTTTAGACAAGTTGAAAATGGAAAGCATATTAGGATGGCATTGATTTTGAAATTGTTAGGAATAAAATAAATATTGAGTGAAAGGAATAAAAAAGATGAATATTGATAGTATAAAAAATGGAATTGTAATAGACCATATACAAGCTAAAAAAGGAATGGAAATTTATGAATTATTAAATCTAAACGAATTAGATTGTTCAGTTGCAGTTATAACAAATGCAAAAAGCAAAAAAATGGGAAGGAAAGATATCATAAAAATAGATAAAGATTTTGAAGTAAATATAGATATGATAGGATTTTTAGATCCAAATATAACAATAAATATTGTAAAAGATGACAAAATAGTCAATAAATTTCATGCTGAATTACCAGAAAAAATTGTTAATATTGCTAAATGTCAAAATCCAAGATGTATTACTTCTGAAGAAAGAGAATTAGATCAAGTATTTATCTTGACAGATAAGGAGAATCAGACTTATCGTTGTAAGTATTGTGAAATGAGTTTGAAATAAAAGAATAAAAATAAAATCCCTTAATATTATATAGTAGATACTTTAATATTAGGGGACTTTTTACCTTAGATTTTTTTCAAAAATACTATACAAATTAAGGATTTAGTTATATAATGTAGAAAACTTTGACTAATTAAAAAATTAGATATAAAAAAGGTATTTTTAAAGAAAGGATTGTGAAAAATATGAAGTTAAAAGAACTACTAGTTGGTTTAGAAGGACTAAAAGCAAAAGGATCATTAGATGTGGATATAAAAGGAATAGAAAGCAATTCAAAAAATATAAAAGAAGGATATCTATTCGTTGCAATAAAAGGATTTTCCACAGATGGACACCAATATGTGGAAAATGCAATACAAAATGGTGCAGTAGCAATAATTATTGAAGAAGGTTGTGACCTTAAAAGTTTAAAAGTACCTGAAGGAATTACAATTGTAATGTCACCTAATACAAGAAGAGCATTAGCAATAACTTCTAGTAATTTCTATGGAAATCCAACTAAAAAATTCAAACTAATAGGAGTAACAGGAACAAAAGGTAAAACTACAACAACATTTATGATTAAAGAAATTCTAGAAAAAGCAGGAAAGAAAGTAGGACTAATTGGGACAATAGCTACATATATAAATGGCAAAAAAATTAAAGATAGTGACCGTACAACACCAGAAAGTTTAGAGTTACAACAAATCTTTAGTCAAATGGTAGAAGAAAAAGTAGAAGTTGTTGTAATGGAAGTTTCTTCTCAAAGTTTAAAATTACATAGAGTAGATGGATGCAAATTTGATATTGTATTATTTACTAATTTTTCAGAAGATCATATCAGCAAAAACGAACATCCAGATATGGAAGATTATTTCCAATCAAAATTGAAATTATTCCAAATGTGTAGAGTAGGAATAGTAAATACAGATGACTTGCATGGAGCAAAGATTCCAGGATTATTCCCAGATAGTGATATTACTACATATGGAATTGATAATTATGCAAAAGTATTAGCAAAAGACATTACTATAACTAATTCATATGTTGATTTTAAAGTTAAAATAACTGATAGAAATGAAAGAGTAAAAACAGGAATTCCAGGAAGATTTAGTGTATATAATTCTCTTGCTGCAATTTGTGTTGCACAAAAATTTGGAATTTCACCTGAAGTTATAAAAGAAGCATTATTAGAAGTAAGAGTTCCAGGAAGGTCTGAACTAGTTGATAACAAATTAGAAATTCCAATAATGATAGATTATGCACATTCACCAGAAAGTTTGCAAAATATATTACAAGCAGTAAAAAGCTACACAAGAGGAAAAGTTATATCAGTATTTGGATGTGGTGGAGATAGAGATAGTGGAAAAAGACCTATAATGGGAGAAATATCAGGAAGAATAGCAGATTTTACATTTATAACATCAGATAATCCAAGAACAGAAGATCCACAAAAAATAGTTGATCAAATAGAAGAAGGAATGAAAAAGACAAAAGGGAAATATAAAGTTGTAGTAGATAGAACACAAGCTATAAAAGAAGCTATCAAAATGGCTACAAAAAGAGATATTGTGGTATTGGCAGGAAAAGGTCATGAACCATATCAAGAAATTAATGGAGTTAAACATCCTTTTGATGAAAGAATTATAGTTAGAGATTTAATCGATGAAATAGAAAAGGAAAAATCTAAGAAATAATAAAATTAGGTATTAGCGAAATCAAGAGAAAGGTTTGATAAAATGAAGGTAGAAACAAGCGTATTAATAATATCGTTTATCGTAGCAATTATTTTAGGTTTTATTATCATACCAATACTAAAAAAATTAAAAGTAGGGCAAATAGAAAGAGACGATGGTCCGAAATCTCATCTGAAAAAGCAAGGAACACCAACAATGGGTGGAATAATTATGATAGTAACTATGATTGTAGTTATTACAGGAATATATATATATTTAATTGCAACAGGACAAAATGAAGTTGCAAATAAGATGTTACCACTTCTATTAGTAAGTATAGGAATGGGACTAATTGGATTTATAGATGATTTCAAAAAATTAGTGCTAAAAAATACAAAAGGTTTAAAGCCAAGTTATAAGATGTTAGGATTATTAATTATCTCAGTAGCATATGTTGTATACTTGGTTTATGGAATAAAAATAGGAACTGATACATATATTCCAATTATGAAACAATACATATCAATGCCAGTATATTTATATATTCCATTTGCGATAATTGTTATTTTAGCAACAACAAATGCAATAAATTTAACAGATGGGATAGATGGATTATCTTCTAGTGTTTCAGCAATTATAATTACATGTTTAACAATTATAGGAATATTATTTGGAATAGAAGAGATTGGAATCTTTGGAAGTGTAGTAGTAGGCGCAGTATTAGGATTTTTAATGTTTAACCTACATCCTGCTAAAGTATTTATGGGAGATACTGGATCACTATTATTAGGTGGAGTTATTTCAGCAATAGCTTTATATATGAAAATGCCATTACTTTTAATTATTATTGCACTAGTACCAGTTTTAGAAACTTTGTCTGTTATTATACAGGTTGCATATTTTAAAAAGACTGGAAATAGAATATTCAAAATGGCACCTTTACATCATCATTTTGAGCTTTCTGGTTGGAAGGAGAGTAAGGTTGTAATTGTGTTTAGTGCAGTTACTTTGGTGCTTTGTATAATAGGATTAAATGTGATTGTATAGCTAGAATATTATATTAAATAATTTTGCAGTACCGCGTAGCGACCAAACGAGCCTTGTTAAAGGCGAGTGCGATTGAAGCAACCTTCTTTCTAGAAAACAGAAAATTTTAAATTTTCTGTTTATAATCATAGGTTGCGACAACAAGGTACAAAAAAATATTTAATATAATATTCTAGCATATAAATATAAAAAGATATTAATGTTAAATAAAAACAATTAGAAAAAGTTGCGAAAGAAAAAAGAAAAAGAGGGAGAAAGGAAAGAGGTATGGCAAAGAAGAAAAGAAAAGAAAGAAATTTTTCTAGCTTTTTAAATAACCCGATAGATTTTACATTGTTAATTACTATATTGTTATTACTATGTATAGGATTGATAATGGTATTATCTGCAAGTTCACCATCAGCATTAGCTGAAAGTGGTAATAGTTATTCATATTTTTCAAAACAATTGATATTTGCAGTATTAGGAATAATTGCAATGCTAATGATATCAAAAATAGATTATAGATTTTATCAGAAATTCTATAAGCATGCTTGGTGGATTGCATTAATTTTACTAGCATTAGTTTTAGCAGTAGGTAAAGAAGTTAATGGTGCAAAAAGATGGATATATGTAACAGAAACTCTATCAATACAACCATCTGAAATAGTAAAAATCTTAATGATTATTTTCTATGCAGGAATATTAGTGAAAAATAGGGATGAGTTATCAAAATATAGTAAAGGATTTTTAAAACATATTTGCTTATTAGCACCTATTATAGGATTATTATTGCTAGAGCCACATTTTAGTGCGTCAATTGTAATAATTGGAATATGTAGTGTTATGATGATAATGGCTGGATGTAGATTTTGGCACTTCTTAGTAACAGGAGTAGTTGCGGGAATTCCAGCATTAGCTTTTTTGATTATAAAAGAACCATATCGTTTGCAGAGGGTTATAACATTTTTAGACCCTTGGCAAGATGCAACAGGAGATGGATGGCAGGTAATACAAAGTTTATATGCAATTGGTTCAGGAGGGCTATTTGGTGCAGGATTAGGAGAGAGTAAGCAAAAATTTTTATACATACCAGAGCCACATAATGATTTTATATTCTCAATATTAGGAGAAGAATTAGGATTTATAGGTTGTGCAGTTGTATTAATACTATTTGCAATATTCATTTGGAGAGGTGTATTAATAGCAATGCGTGCACCAGATATGTTTGGAAGTTTAGTTGCAATAGGAATAACAGCTTTAGTTGCAATTCAAGTAATAATAAATGTAGCAGTTGTGACATCTTCTATGCCAGCAACAGGTATGCCACTACCATTCTTTAGCTACCGGTGGAACAGCATTATTTATATTACTGTGTGAAATGGGAATTTTACTGAATATTTCGAGAGCGGGAGTAAAAGGACGGAACATAGAGAGGGGGATTAGGGGGACGGTCCTAAAAATCCCTAAAATTAGGGATTTAGGGACGGACCTTTACCTAAAATCTATAAGCTTAAGAAGTCCGTCCCCTGTTCCCTGTTTTTAGGGATTTTTACCCCGTCCCAAAATCCCGGAAGGAGGAAAAAATGAGAGCAATTATTGCAGCAGCAGGAACGGCAGGACATATTAATCCAGGAATTGCAATAGCAAATGAGATAAAAAGACAAGAAAAAGATTCAAAAATAATTTTTATAGGAACAACCAGAGGACTAGAAAATGACTTAGTTCCAAGAGCAGGTTATGAATTAAGAACAATTGAAGCATATGGATTAAGCAAAAAACTATCAATAGATAATCTAAAAAAGATGTATAAAACATTAAAAGGATTTGGAGAAGCAAAAAGAATAATAAAAGAATTTAAACCTGATGTAGTTATAGGAACAGGTGGATATATCTGTGGAGCAACGATTTCAGAAGCACACAAATTAGGAATACCAACAGTATTACATGAGAGCAATGCATTTCCAGGAAAAGCAATTAAAATTTTAGCTAAAAAAACTAATACTATATTAGTTTCTTTTAAAGATGCAATTCCTAGAATAAAAAATGCAAAAAATATAGTTTTTACAGGAACACCTGTAAAAATCAAAAAAATTAATTATACAGATGAAATGAAGAAAAATAAAATTAAAGAATTAGGACTAAAAGATGATAAGCCAATAGTATTAATTTTTGGTGGAAGTCAAGGTGCACAAAAAATTAATGAGTCAATTATTGAAATAATAGAAAAAAATATGAATAAAGATTATCAAGTCATATGGGCAACAGGTCCTAAGCAATATGATATTATAAAAGAAGAATTAGACAATAAGAATAAAAACATAAATAGAATTGAAAATATGAAAATAGTTCCATACATATATAACATGGAAGAAATAATGAATTTGGTAGATTTAATAGTTGCAAGAAGTGGAGCAATGACAGTTACAGAGATATCTAATTTAGGAAAGCCGTCAATTTTAGTACCATTACCAAATGTTAGTCATGATCATCAATTATATAATGCAAAAGCATTAGAAAGTATAGGAGCATCAAAAATTTTACTAAATAATGAACTAACAGGAAAACTATTAAATGAACAAATTGAAAAAATAGTATTAGATAAAAAAGAAATGATAAATATGGGAGAAAAAGCCTTAAGTATGGCAACTTCAAATGTTGAACAAAAAATTTATGATGAAATAAAAAAAGTTTGTAAAAAATAAAACTTTAAAAAAGGAAGTAAAAAATATGTTTAAAAACATACAATTTAAAATAATATTAGTTTTTTTCATAATAGGAATAATAATAATAAGTGGATTAGGAATTTCTTTTATAAATTCACTTCAAATGTTAAGTGTAAAAGTAGAAGAGGGACAGGTTACTGCAGAGCAAGTGGAACAAATATTAAATGTAATACAACATAGAACATTTATCACATTAACAACTGCAGGAGTTGTTTTTGCAATAATTGGAATAATTTCAGCAATATTTTTATCAAGATTTGTTATTTATCCAATTAACAAATTAATAAAAAGTGCAGAAAAAATTACAGAAGAAAATCCAGATAAAAAGGATAAAGAAACACTTGATGAAATAGATACTGCAGGTAAAGAAAATATAGATAAAGATAAAAAATCAAGAAAAAAACCTTTCAAAAAGAAAAAAAGTAATGATTTAGGAGATCTAGAAAATGTATTTGGAGTCATGACAACAGAATTAAAAGAAAAACTAAGTGAAGTTTCAACTCAAAAAAATCAGATAGAAACAATATTGCTTCACATGACAGATGGAATCATAGCTTTTAACATGAAAGGTGAAATAATCTTGATAAATCCAGCAGCAAAGAAATTTTTGAGTATTAGACCAGAAGATAATACATTTGATGATATATTTAAAAAATTCAATTTAGATATAAATATGGAAAAAATAATTTACTTAGAAAATTGGACTTCAACAGAGCAAAGAATACAAGTAGAAGATAATTATATGAATGTATTTTTTGCACCATTTAAAAATGAATCTGATAGACCAGATGGTGTAATAGCAGTAATTCAAGATATAACAGAACATGTAAAATTGGATAATATGCAAAAAGAATTTGTTGCAGATGTATCACATGAATTAAAAACTCCAATTACATCAATCATGGGATATGCTGATACTTTACTAGAAGGAGATTATGATAAGGAAACTCAAACTAAATTTTTAAATGTAATTGCAACAGAAGCAAGGAGAATGGCAAGATTAGTTACAGATTTATTAACACTTTCAAGATATGATAGTAATAAAAAGAAAACACATAAGGAATCATTTGACTTAGGTGAATTAGTAAAAAAATGTCAAGATAAATTAGCAATAGAAATTAAGAAGAAAAATCATAAAGTAAATTGTTTTGTTACAGCAGATGTGCCACCAGTATATGCTGATAAAGATGATATTGAAAGAGTGGTATTAAATATATTAACAAATAGTATAAAATACACAAAAGATGGTGGAGAAATCAAAATATATGTAGGATTTGTATATAATGATGCATATATAAAAATTTTTGACAATGGAATTGGAATTCCAGAAGAAGATTTGTCAAGAATATTTGAAAGATTCTACAGAGTGGACAAGGCTCGTACAAGAGAAATGGGAGGTACTGGTTTAGGTCTTTCAATTGCAAAAGAGATTTTGGATAAAAATGGTGGAAGTATAGATATAAAAAGTGTTGTTGGACAAGGTACAGAAGTTGTTGTGAGAATACCAACAAAACAATAAACAGGGATTAAGGGGACGGTCCTAAAAATCCCTGATTTTAGGGATTTAGGGACGGACCTTGATCCCCTTTTTTAGGGATTTTTAGGACCGTCCCCTAATCCCTGCAAAAAAATTCGAAAATTCATTGATAACTTAGCAAAAATAATGTATAATAGAGAAGTGAAAATCTAAAAAAGGAACGTGATAAAAGCATGAGTGAAAAAACAAAAGAAATATTAGAGTGGGTATATTGTATAATTATAGCATTAGTATTGGCAATGCTATTTAGATATTTTATAGGAACACCAACAATTGTAAAGCAAGAATCAATGTATCCAACATTAATACAAGATGAAAGATTGTGGTTAAATAGATGGGGAAGAACAACAAAGACTTTACCCAAAAGAGGAGATATAATAACATTTGAAGAACCTGCAAAAATAAAATATACAGCATCTGAAATAGACGAAAGTAATCCAGTAGCACAATATAATGATAGAACAGGATTTGATTGGTTTATACATAACTTTTTGGAGATTGGAAAAAGAAGTTATATCAAAAGAGTAATAGCATTACCTGGTGAACATGTAGAAATTAAGGATGGAAGTGTATACATAGATGGAGAAAAATTAGATGAACCATACTTACAAGATGGAATTGTAACAGATTTGTACGTAAATACAAATGGTGTAGGATTTGATGATTTCGTTGTTCCAGAAAATTGTGTATTTGCAATGGGAGATAATAGAAATCATAGTACAGATTGTAGAGCTTTTGGATGTATACCACTGGAGAAAATTGAAAGTACAGTAGCGATTAGAATTTGGCCATTGAATAAATGGGGACACGTGGATTAAAGGATTTGATTAAATGTTTGAAACAATTTTAGGAAATGAAAAAAATAAACAAATATTGCAAAAATCAATACAAAACAATACAATATCACACAGCTATATGTTTGTAGGAATACAAGGAATAGGTAAAAAAATAATTGCAAAAGAATTCGCAAAAAATATATTATGTTTGAATCAGGAAAACGAAAATAGCAATACGAATTGTACATGTAAATCATGTATTGAGTTTGAAACAAATAATAATCCAGACTTCTCAATAATAGAACCAGATGGGAATAGCATCAAAATAGAGCAAATACGTGAATTACAAAAAAGAATACAAGAAAAACCTATAATATCAAATAGCAAAGTATATATAATAGATAATGCAGACATGATGACTCAAGAAGCACAAAATTGTTTATTAAAAACATTAGAAGAACCACCAGAATATGCAACAATAATATTAATAGGCTCAAATGAAAACCTATTTTTAACAACAATAAAATCACGTTGTATGATTTTACACTTTGAACCAATATCAAATGAAAATATAAAAAAATATTTGCAAAATGAATTGGGAATTTCAAATATAGATGATGAAATGTTAGATATATTTAAAGGCAGTATAGGAAAAGCAATAGCGTTAAAAGACAAGAAAGAAGAATATGAAAAAATAATAGCATTTGTAGAAAATTTGGATAAGAAAGATATAATAGACTTATACAAATTAGCAGAACCAATATATAAATCAAAAGAAGAAATATTTGAGATATTAGATTATATAAATATTTTACTATTAAAAAAAGCAAGACAAAATTATTTATACACTGATTGTGTACAAATTGTGGAAGATACTAAAAAAAGATTGAAACAAAATGGAAATTATGATATGTGTATAGATAATCTAGTATTTAATCTTAAAGAAAGGGTGTAAAACAATTTGAAAAATATAATAGGAGTAAGATTTAAAAAACTAGGAAAAATATATTTCTTCAATCCAAAAAACTTAAAAGTAAGAAGAGGAGACAAAGTAATAGTAGAAACAGCTCAAGGTGATGAGTATGGAGAAGTTGTTATACCAAACAGATATATTGAAGATGAAAAAATATTAGCACCTTTAAAAAAGGTTATACGTATAGCAAATTATAAAGACCATAAACAATACCAAGAATGTAGAAAAAAAGAGAAAGAAGCATTTCAAACATGTCTAAAAAAGATAAAAGAACACAAATTAGACATGACATTAACAGATGTAGAATATAAATTTGATAATAGTAAAATACTATTTTACTTTACAGCAGATGGAAGAATAGACTTTAGAGACTTGGTAAAAGACTTAGCAGCAATATACAAAACAAGAATAGAACTAAGACAAATAGGAGTAAGAGACGAAGTAAAAAGAATAGGTGGAAATGGAGTTTGCGGTAGAGAACTATGTTGTTGCACATTCTTAAGCGATTTTGAAACAGTATCAATAAAAATGGCAAAAGAACAAAATCTATCATTAAATCCATCAAAAATATCAGGAAATTGCGGAAGACTAATGTGTTGCTTAAAGTATGAAAATGACGTATATGAAGAAAAAGCAAAAAGATTACCAAAAGTCGGAGCAATAGTAAAAACAGAAGATGGAGTCGGAGAAGTAGACTCTGTAGAAACACTAAAAGAACAACTAAGAGTAAAATTCAAAGATGGAGAAGTAAACACATATAAAAAATATGATGCAAAAGATGTATTAGTAATAAAAGATGTAGAAGAAGAAACAGACGAAACAGATGAAATAGTTGATCCAGAACTAGAGAGGGATTAGGGGACGTTCTTTTAATCCCAGTTACAGGGACTAAGGGACACTCTTAGTCTTTTTTTAGTATATTGTGTATTCTATTTTTTCCTATTTTTAAGTGTTCGGATATTTCTTTATTATTAAAATTTGTATTCATTTTTATTTCATTTACTAATTTTAACAAGAAACAGTTATTATGTCTTATTAAATCAATTGTTAGATGATTATTTGTACAAAATTCTGTAATAATTTTGTCTAAGTCAATTGAAGCGGTTTTTGGTTCGACAATGTCTATAATATCATCTATTTTTACGATTTCCAAATTTTTGTGAATAGCATTAAATTCATTTATATAATTGGTATCAGCAAATATAAGTTTTATAACTTCCGAGTTAACTTTGAAATTTTTATACATATTATAAGAAGAAAATTGATATTCTTCCATAGTTTGTACAATATTGGCTTTTACTGGATTATTATGAATATAAACTAGACAATTAAAAAGGTGTTGTTGACTTTCGATGATTTGAATGTGATATCTATTCCTAAATACATAACCTACTCTATTTTCGTATTTGTTATACCATAATGCATAAGAAGTATTAGTTTGGCTCATTAATTTTGATAAGTGATTAATATCTTTACAATGAATTAATAAATGTATATGATTATCCATAATGCAATATGCCAATATGAATATATCGTCGAAACCTGTTACGTTTTCGAATAATAATTTTTTATAATATTTTTTGTTTTTATCAGTATTAAATATATTTCTCTTTTCAATTCCTTGAATCATTACGTGAAGATATGAGGAATTTATTTCTTTTCTTGCAATACGAGGCATATTTCCTCCTTTCGTTATTTAATTTGTATATAATAATAATTTGATATTAAATTTTGAATACAATATTTAATAAACTTATAAATAAAAAATAAAGAAAATAAAATAAAACTAAAAATTATATGAAGGGGAGTCCATAAATCCCTTTAACAGGGATTAAAAGAGCATCCCCTAATCCTTCCTTATTCTTCTTCTGGTGCCTCAACTGGACAAACACCAGCGCATGTACCACATGATATACAAGCTGATTGATCTATTACAAATTTATCATCACCTTGTGAAATACATCCTACTGGACATTCAGCTGCACAAGCTCCACAAGATATACATTTATCTGTTATTTTATATGCCATATTTATCACCTCCATAATTTGTTTCATAAATTCCATAAATAATATCTATGTTGTAATCTTACATTTTTTTAAAAGAGTGTCCCTTAATCCCTTTAGCAGGGATTAAAAGAACGTCCCCTAATCCCTGTTTGTGATTTCTTCTAAGTCTAATAGTTCTTGCCATCTTTCATCTACTAGTTTTTGGAATTCTTCTATCATCCACTCATTTCCTGGTTTAAACATATGTCTAAATCTCTTTTGAGGTTTTAAGAATTCTTCTACTGGTAATTTTTTAGCTGGTTTGTATGTTATTTTATATTTTCCATCTACAACTTCATATAATGGCCAATAACATGTTTCTACTGCAAGTTTGTTTATTTGCATTAACATGTCTGTTGGATAACCCCAACCTCTAGGACATGGTGCTAAAACATTTAAAAATGCAGGTCCTTCTGTATAAATTGCTTTTTCAGCTTTTTCATATAAGTCTTTAAAATTCATATATCCAACTGTTTGTGCAACATATGGAATATGATGTCCTACCATGATTTTTGCTAAGTCTTTTCTTGGTTGAGCTTTTCCAGGTATTACTTTTCCTGCTGGTGATGTTGTTGTATCAGCAAATTTTGGTGTTGCTGATGAACGTTGTATACCTGTATTCATGTATGCACCATTATCGTAACATACATATGTTATATCATGTCTACGTTCCATTGCACCTGATAAACTTTGTAAACCTATATCATAAGTTCCACCATCTCCACCAAATGCAATGAATTTTGTTTCACCATCTTGTGGTAACTTTCCTTGTTTTTTCATAGAATAATAAGCAGATTCAACACCTGATAGTGTTGCACCAGCACATTCAAATGCTGTGTGAATAAATGAATCTGTCCAAGATGTGTATGGATAGATAAATGAAGAAACTTCCATACATCCAGTAGCTCCTGCGACAACTGCATGGTCTTCTGGTTTTAATGCTCTCATAACCATTCTGATAGCTGGTGGAGCTCCACATCCAGCACACATTCTATGACCACTTGTAAATCTTGAAGGTTTATTTGCTACAACTTCTTTTAAATTATATGCCATATTATTTTGCCTCCCTTCTTAATCCAAAGTAACGATATGGATTATCTATATTTCCTGTTTTTGCGATTTCTAATAAATCTTTATAAACTCCTTCTATTTCGTCTGCTCTAGTATCTCTACCACCAATACCATAAACGTAGTTTACTGCAGGTACATGACAATTATTTACATACATAGCAGATGTTACATCTTCATATAAAGCACCACCTGCAGCATTTAATGAAGAAGCTTTATCTAAAATTGCCATTGCTTTTAAATGAGATAATGCTTTAGCAATTTCATTTACAGGGAATGGTCTAAATACTCTTAATTTTAATAGACCAGCTTTAATTCCTTGTTCTCTTAAATTATCAACAACAAATTTTGTTGTTCCAGCAGTTGAGTTCATACAAACAATTGCAACTTCTGCGTCATCTAATTTGTATTCTTCGAAAAATCCATATTTTCTACCTGTCATTTTTTCGAAATCTTCAGCAACTTCTAATATAACTTTTTTAGCATTTTCCATTGCTTGTGCCTGTTGAGCCTTATGTTCAAATAAGTAACTTTGAACATCTAATGGACCAACTGCTATTGGTTCATCTCTATTTAATAAATAGTGTTCAGGATGATATTCCCCAACAAATTCTTTTACTTTGTCATCTTCTACTAATTCAATATTTTCAATAGAATGTGATGTTATAAATCCATCTTGGCAAACCATTAAAGGTAACATTACATCTTTATGTTCTGCAATTCTGTGAGCCATTAAAGTGTTATCATATGCTTCTTGGTTGTTTTCTGAAAATAGCATAATCCAACCTGCATCTCTAACTCCCATTGCATCTGAATGGTCATTATGTATATTTAAAGGTCCTGATACAGCCCTATTTACTAATGATAAAACAATAGGAAGTCTTAAACTAGAAGCTATATAAATCATTTCCCACATTAATGATAAACCATTTGCAGATGTAGCTGTCATTGCTCTTGCTCCAGCAGCTTCTGCACCGATACATGCACTCATTGCACTATGTTCACTTTCAACCGCAACGAAATCTGAATCCACACTACCATTTGCAACAAATGTTGAAAAGTATTGTGGTATTTCAGTTGAAGGAGTGATAGGGTATGCGGCAACAACATCAGGATTAATTTGTCTCATAGCTGTTGCAGCAGCTTCGTTTCCACTTAATCTTTCTCTTATTCCCATATTAGTCGTCCTCCTTTCTCATTTCAATTGCACCAAATGGACATGTTTTAGCACATACTCCACAACCTTTGCAATAATCATAATTAAAATCTTCTCTTTGTAAAGTTTCTTTATTAACTGGAATTGCATCATCTGGACAAACAGGGAAGCATAATCCGCATTGTTTACATTTTTCACTTAAGAAAACAGGTTTAACACTTCTCCAATCTCCAGTTTTAAATTCTCTAGCATTTCCAGCAGTATAGATATCACCACCAGGAGTCATTTTCTCCATAGGTGTATTTGCGTTTATTTCTGTCATATCTTTTTAACCTCCTTTAATGCCATTTCTAAAGCCTTCATATTTCCATCAATAACTTCAGGCTTTTTAGCAAATTTATGTTTAAAAGAACCTTCCATATCTGCAAGAAGTTCTTCATCTGTCATAATTTTAGCAACTTTGATAATAGCTGCAAGCATTGGAGTATTAGGGAAATATTTTCCTAATGCTTCTTCAGAGATTTTTCTTGCATCTATTGTATAGATATCTCCTTTATATCCTTTCAAAGCTTTTCTTAAATAATCTTCTGATTTTGTAGTATTAATAACAATTGCTCCTGTTTCTTTAAGACCAGCAGTTACATCAACTGATTCTAAAAGAGTATCATCAACAACTACAACATAATCTGGATAATAAATATTACTATGAATTCTGATTGGTGTATCACTGATTCTGTTGTATGCTGTTAATGGAGCACCCATTCTTTCAGGTCCATATTCAGGGAAACCTTGTATATATTTTCCTGTGTTAAATGCGGCATCTGCTAAAAGTAATGATGCTGTTTTTGCACCTTGTCCACCTCTACCATGCCATCTGATTTCTATCATGTTGTCCATTTTTTTCATTCCTTTCTAAGGCATAAATTTAGTTTTTTAACTCCGCCTTTTTTATTGATTTTTTAAATAGAAAATTACTTCTATTTCATGCGTCTAGTATATGACTAAATTCGTTTATTGTCAAGAGAAATTTGTTGTACGAATGAGTCGAAAAATGTAATTTTAAGAGTTGATGGTAAAGAGATTTAAAAGTTTATAAGAAATACTAGAATAATAAAGTTTAA
This sequence comes from uncultured Clostridia bacterium, assembly GCA_944387525.1. Classification (GTDB taxonomy): domain Bacteria; phylum Bacillota; class Clostridia; order TANB77; family CAG-508; genus CAG-269. The sequence goes on from CALXFF010000011.1 coordinate 43,203, forward strand.
ATAAAATAATTGAATTTAAAACGAAACCACCTCTAGAGCATTGCTCTAGAGGTGGTTTGTGAGATAAAAACTATTATTTAATTAAACTATTTCTCATCTACTTCCTTGGTGGAAGCAGGAACAGTTTCTTCAGCTTCAGGAGTTGCTTTTTCTTCTGCATCTTCAGGAGAAGCTTCTTCGTTAGCTTCAACATCAACTACATCTTCTTTAGGTTTGAGTATATGTTTTGTAACTAAGAAGGTTGTAGCTCCAGCAAAAGCAGTTGGCATAAGTTTTTCCATGATAGAAAGTAACTGAGAGATGAAAGCTTCGAGCTTTTCATTTCTTTCGTTCTTTGCTTCACTATCTTCGGAAACAGCTTTATCTCCGAAAATTTTCTTCCCGTAGACAAGAACACCGATGCCGACAATGACTCCAAGAACTGCAAACTTCTTGAATTTCTGAGCATCTTCTTCGGTGTCCAAATTTATATGAAGTGTATCAGTGATGAAAAGTTTTGCCATATTCAGATATACCGAAGCTCTAGTAGACAAGTTGCCACTAAGCTTATTTGCTTTTTCTTTTACAACTTCAAACCATTTAGGTTTCTGAGTCATCACATATACAATGATGACAGAAGTTGCGATAGGAAGCATTGCTTCAGTTTGAGGCTGAATCCACTTGAACTTCTTTGCTGTTCCGTCAAGCTTATCCATGCCTGCTTCTATTTCTTCAACAGACACATCTGTTTCATCATCTTTTTTGTAAATGGTTGAAACAGCTTTTATTGCAGCATAGGCTCCAGCAGTCAACCCACCAAGGACCATCAGCTCACTGAGAGCCTTTTTGTCTTTAAGAAGGTCAAGGCTGAATCCAAGCTTGTTTTCGCACTCGCCGTCAATATTTTCGACGGTAAGATTGGAATCTCTCGAGTTCAGAATCCGATAAGCAGCATAAATGCTTATTACTGGAATAACCCACTTCAATGTAGGTTTGTATTTGTTTGCCCACTCTTTTAAGATTTCAACATTCTCTTCCGGTGCATGTTTGTAGAGCTGGTCCCAGATAGTTGTTTTTGTTACCTGCGTTGTTTTTTCCATAGTTGAATCCTCCTTGCTTTTACTATCACGAATAGTTCCTTTTTCTTCATAATGTTTTTCAAGTTCCTGATAACAAATAGGTTTTTCTGCTTGTTGTTTTTCGAGTTCCTGTTGATGCATAGCTTCTTTTTGTGCTGCTCTGTCTAATTGAACATATCTATCAAAGTATCTTGGAGCAAATTCGATCTCAAACTCTAAATTGAGTTTATATTCATCATCACCATCGTCACGTTTATCACCACACTCTGGTAAATAGCATGAATCGCAATATGTACATTCATCAGAACAAATAATGTCATCAGTAAAAATAGAAGTAGAAAATCTGATAATAGGTTCTTCCATATCACAATTAATGTCATCTAAAAATATTGTATCATCAATACAATTATTGATTTTGCCGCAAAGATCTGATGATTCAATACGAAGGCAATCGTCTTCTATCCATATGCGAAGTTCAACACTATTTTCAAGCTCGCACGTAAAAATATAAGGATTTTTCTCATCATATGATTGTAACGTTGTACCTTCCCAATCATGCCAAGAATCACAAATTGGGCAATGGATTCTTTTTGGGGTTAACCGAAAAATTCTCTTGTCTTTCATTTCGCCATACCGTCCTTTCTGCAAATTTTAATAGTTTTTATCTCCTTTCATAATAGTGTACTCGTGCATATACACTTGAGCTATCAAAGTCAATATGCTTTTGATATATAATACACAAAATACCTAGTCAAAATTATACCACATATTTACATAAAAAACAATAGTTTACAATAATAAACTGCTAAAAAGGTAGATAAAACTTGTTGCATTTTATCTACCTTTCTAAGATTAGTACAATTATTTCTTTTTCTTCTTCATTGAAGTTCTGTAAATTAATCCGTTACCTAAGTTGACTGTTGTCATTCCTTTCGAATTAATAGTAGCTTTACCTACTTTTTGACTGATGGAAAATCCGCTTTTACTAATATTTAAAAAAGTACCATTTCCGATTTTAATCCGTTTGTGAAAGCTAAATCCCATATAGATGTCTCCTTTCAAAATAAATGTACTTAACTAAAATAATATTAATAGTTTAAGATTTCAGAAGCAATCAATTCAATTACATCAGAATATGAACCAATTGCTGTGCACCCTGCAGAATAGCTATGACCGCCACCTTTCAAGAACTTTCCTTCTGACACTAATTTAGAGCAAATTTTATTTAAATCAAGATTAGAGTCAAAAGTACGTAAAGAGCCTTTAAACTCTCCTTTTTCATGCTCTATCAATAAAATAAGAGAAGTATACTTTACTGATTTCTGGAGCTCTGAAATAATAGCCTTATGATTTACCGTATTCAAATTCTTTTCTGAATCCAATAAATCAGATTGCAATAAATAAGTACAAAAGATAACATTACCTGAACTTATTTTTAACCATCCTCTATCTTTTGCAATTCGGACTAATTCAAGAGTTCTGCTACTTTGAGAATTTAACTTAGATAAAATGTAGTTTGTATCTACGCCAAAATTCTCAAGAGATTTAATAGTAGCCTTAGCAAAATCTGTTACATTTAAAGACAAATTAGCCGTATCTGAAATTAATCCAGTAGCAATGCAAGTAAGAAAATTTTTCTCCTTACAATGAAAAGTGTCGTAAAGAATACAAGTACATGAAGGAGCGGACCTCTCAATAATGCAGTAATTAGCATTTATGGAAGTCTCTTCATGATGATCAAAACAAATAATTTGTTTTGCAGATTTTAAAAGGTTGATACCTTTTAATAAATGCATATTAGCACAATCAACAACTATTAATACATCATATTCTTCTTTCGTAGGTTCTTTTTTCAGATGCTCAATTCCCGGAATAAAAGAAAAATCATTAAGAAATTCAGGAATGATGACATCAATATATTTTGATGACTTTCCGATATCAATTAGATACCAAAACAATGCCAGTGAACTAGAGATTGCATCTCCGTCTGGCCGCCTATGTGTTATAATTGCATAGCTTTTACCATCTGCAATAATTTTGGATAAGTTTTCAGTTGAAATAGTATCCATTTTAATACCTCCTTTATTTTTATATGTAGTAGTATAACATAAAAAGGCCCAGAATTCAACTTAAATACAATATTAAATTTGACATAATTCTGAAAAACGTATATAATGTGTGATGTAACACATTCACAATCGCACTGCTTTAGCAGTGCACATACAATGAAAGGAGGCAATATTATGCCTGGTTATTATCTTCATTTTGCAGCATGTGGAGGAGATTCATTAAAGAATCGGAGTTTTGTTCTTGGGGTAGAAGCACCTGACATCTTAAAAAAACATGTCAAGGTTTGTGGTGGAATCGAGGCAGCACATGCAAAGTATGACTCAATTCGAACAAGTGAAATGCCTGAGTATTGTGAGTTGCAGGCACGCATCTTGCAGAAGGAAAGAGCAGACAGCAATGAAGGCTTACATTATGGGCTGAGCAGTAAGCCTGATATTAGGGCATGCTGGTCTGGATTATCAGAAACACAGAAGGCGAACCCGTTTTACAGGGGATATGTCTGGCATCTTATCACTGATGCAATCATGTATGGGCGTCTGAACATTGATGCTAAGTTTATGAAAGTACTTCAGGAAAATAAGGGAAATCCAAACTTGGAAGAAGTCAAAATGAATGAACGAGAAAAGTTGCATGCTGACTGGGATAAGACTAATGCTCTTGTTCGCGATACCTATCCAGAGGTTACCCTACCTGATGAAGTCAAAGAGCTCGGTGTAGTTCAGTTCATTGAAGAAGGGGAATTAGTATATGTTGATTGGCATATACTTAAAGATACAATTGCTGACGTAGGGACACTAAAATGGAAAAATATAGAAAAGAGCTCAAAGGCTTGAAACTGTAACAAATTTGTAATTCGA
>CALXFF010000012.1 GCA_944387525.1 uncultured Clostridia bacterium
TGGCTCTAATCCTTTTGCTTTTGCAACTGTTGCTCTTGTTTTCTTTTTTTGTTTATATGGTCTATATATATCTTCAACTTCTGCAAGTGTTTTTGCTATTGCAACTGCTTGTAATATTTCATCTGTTAATTTTCCTTGCTCATCTATTGATTTTACAACTTCTTCTTTTCTTTGTTCTAAATTTCTTAGGTAATTTAATCTTTCTCCTAAATCTCTAAGTGTTTCGTCACTTAGTCCTCCTGTTACTTCTTTTCTATAACGTGCAATAAATGGAATTGTGTTTCCTTCGTCAATTAATTTTACTGCCGCTTCTACTTGTTTTGTTTGTATTTTTAGCTCTTCTGCTATTGTTTTTATTATTTTTTCCATAGTTTGTCTCCTTCTTTTTACATTTTTAACGTGATTTATTTTATCACATTTTTTTTCAAATTGCTACACTTTTTTCTTTGTATTTTTATGTCGATTATTGACATTTTTCATTTTTTATTTTATTCTAATAGTGTAGAAAAATTAAATCTTTTATATGAGAATTTTTATATGTTATATAATTGTTAGTTTTCTATAAAATTAAAATAGGAGGGGATTTTATGAGTTCAGAATTAAGAGCTAAAGCTCGTGAAAAATTAACCGGAAAGTGGGGTAAAGCTGCGTGCATTTCTTTGGCTTATCTTGTTATAGCATTTTTAATAGGTTTTATTCAAGGTCATGTTGAAGAAAACTCTTTCTTAAGTTTCATTGTTTCTATAATTGTATTTATCATTGAAGTTCCTTTATCTTTTGGATTAATTTATTCTTTCTACAAATTATTCAAAGATGAAGAAACATCTGCTTTTGATTTTTGCAGTTTAGGATTTTCTAATTTTGGAAGAGCTTGGGGCGTTACATGGCAAACCATTTTAAAAATGATTGTACCTGTAATTTTAATGATTATTTCATATATTTTAATTGCTTTCTCTATTTCTCTTTATGTGGCATCTTCTTTTTCTTATATTTATTCTGGTTCAACTTCTGGATTAGGTATGGCTGGTTTGTTGTCTATTGTAGGTATAATACTTTTGATTGTATCTGTAATTTGGGGACTTACTAAATATTATTACTATGCTCTATCTTATCTAATTGCAATGGATAATCCAGAAATGACTTCTAAAGAAGCTGTTGAAGAAAGTAAAAAGTTGATGAATAATAATCGTGGAAAATTATTTGGATTACAAATTTCATTTATCGGTTGGGCTATTTTAGCATTATTTACTTTTGGTATTGGTTATATTTGGCTTATTCCATATATGCAATTTGCAACTATTTGCTTCTATGATAAAGTAAAAGAAACAAATGCCTAAAATCGATTGACCAAAAAATTTAATTTTAGAATAAAATAAAAAAAGCATTAATACTCTAATTTTTTAGGTTATTAATGCTTTTTGTTTTCGGCTTGTTTTTATATTAATATATTTTAATCTTTTTTTATCTGTAATTGTATAATAAAATTGTTTCACTTACTTTGTTATACAAAATACTGCATATAGCGGAATTGATTTTATATTATTTGCTAATCCAAAATTATTTGCTGATATTCTAATCGCTAAATCTATTTTATTATTTTTCATAAAATAATTTAAACTTTTAGATTTTTTATTTTCGTTTGCTTTTACTTCTACTGGAATAATTCCTTGTGCTGTATCTATTAGAAAGTCAATTTCTGCTACTTGATTTTTTGCCCAATAATATAAACTATATCCATTTGCATGTAATTCATTTGCTACGTAATTTTCTGTAATAACTCCTTTATATTGAAAATTCTCATTTAACAATATTTTGTTTCTTGGTATTTCTAGTAATTCTGTCAAAATTCCTGTATCACTTAAATATAATTTAAATTTATCTTCTTCTATAAATCCTTTTAAAGGTGTTTCAAATTTATTAACAAAATAACATGGAATAACTAATTGACTTGATATAAGCCAATCTAAACTTGTTTCGTAATCTCTTCTTCTTGCATATGGTTCTATTTTTGCAAATTGAAATTTTTTATTTTCTTTTGCAAGTTGACTTGGTATATTTTTATATACTTTCTCAATTTTTATGGTTTCATAATAGTTTAATGTATATTTTTTCATATCTGCCAAATATGCATCAATAATGGATTTTAATATATTATTATCAAATTTTAAAATTTCTAACTTATTTTTTATTATATCGTTTATAGCCATTGGCATTCCACCTGTTGAAATAAATAACCTATAATAATTTAGTAGTTTTTCATGGATAGGATTGCTCATTTTCTTATTTTCGTTAAAACATTTTTTAATTTCTTCTATTACTTGTTCATATCCTATTGCAATTAAAAATTCCTCAAATGTCATAGGATACATATATTTAATTATTACTTTTCCAACAGGGAATGAACTTTGAAATCTCTTTAATTTTACACCTAGTAAAGAACCCGCACATATAATTTTATATGGAAATTCCGCTTCACAAAAGTATTTTAATGCTGAGATTAGTTTCTCTGATTCTTGTATTTCATCAAAAAATATTACTGTATCTTCTTGTATTAGTCTTCCTAAATATAGCTCCATTTTTTTTACTTTTTCTTCTGTATTAATTTGTTCATTAAAGATTTCTACAATTCCTTCATTGTCCATTAAGTTTATATATATATAATCTTTGTAATTTTCTTTACAAAATTTATCTATAATATATGTTTTTCCTATTTGTCTTGCTCCTACTACCATCAGTGGTGTATTTTCATTTTGTTTTTTCCATTCTTCTAGTTCTTTCCAAAATCTTCTTTGCATTGACCTACCTCCTTTACATCTATATTATATTATATTTTTTTCTTTTTATCAAGATAATTTCACGTTTTTATGTGTTTTATTTTAACTTTATTTCACATTTTTATGAATATTTTTGTTTTTTGTTTCACGTTTTTATGGTTCTTGTTTGGTGTTTATTTCATACTTTTATAATTTAATTTATATTTTAATATTCTTTCAAAAACACTCTTAATAAAAAAAACATTAGCAAATATTAACGTTTACTAATGTTTCTGTTTCTATTCAACTCCTAAATACTCATTGTATGTACATTCTCTATCAATCACTTGTCCATTTTCTTTAATGTCTATGATTCTATTTGCTACTGTTTGAGTTAACTCATGGTCATGTGAAGTAAATAAAATATTTCCTATGAATTTTTTCATTCCTTCATTTACAGAAGTAATACTTTCCATGTCTAGGTGGTTTGTCGGTTCGTCAAAAATTAAGAAATTTGCACCTGATAACATCATCTTTGAAAGTACACATCTAACTTTCTCCCCACCTGATAGAACACTTACTTTTTTCAAGGCTTCTTCACCAGAGAATAACATTCTTCCTAAGAAACTTCTAACATATGTTTCATCTGGGTCTTTTGAGTATTTTCTTAGCCAATCTGTTATTGTTTCATCTGTTTCAAATAAATAGTTATTATCTTTAGGAAAATATGAACTTGTAATAGTTGTTCCCCATACTAATTCTCCTTCATCTGGTTCTAATTCTCCTGCAATTATTTGGAACAATACTGTTTTTGCATTTTCATTATCTGCTAAAAAAGCTATTTTATCATCTTGTTTTACAGTGAAAGATATATTATCAAGTAATTTTACTCCTTCAACTGTTTTAGATATATTTTTTACTTGTAATATTTCTTTTCCCGGTTCTCTATCTGGTTTAAAGTCTACATATGGATATTTTCTATTTGATGGTTTTATTTCTTCTAACTGTATTTTTTCTAATGTTTTCTTTCTTGATGTTGCTTGTTTTGATTTTGAAGCATTTGCACTAAATCTTGCAATGAAGTCTTGTAATTCTTTAATTTTTTCTTCTTTCTTTTTGTTTTGTTCTCTTGCTTGTTTTAATGCAAGTTGGCTAGATTCATACCAGAAGTCATAATTTCCTGGATATACTGTTATTTTTCCAAAGTCAACATCAGCTATATGTGTACATACTTTGTTTAAGAAATATCTATCATGTGATACAACAATTACTGTGTTTTCAAAGTTTATTAAGAACTCTTGTAACCAGTTAATACTTTTCATGTCTAAGTCGTTTGTAGGCTCGTCTAATAGTAGTACATCTGGATTTCCAAATAGACTTTGTGCAAGTAACACTTTTACTTTTTCTCTTGGGTCTATTTCTTTCATTAATTTATAGTGGTTTTCAGGTATTATTCCTAAGTCATTTAAAAGAATTGCTGCGTCAGATTCTGCATTCCAACCATCAAGTTCTGCAAATCTTTCTTCTAGTTTTGCTGCTTTCATTCCATCTTCTTCTGAAAAGTCTGGTTTTGCATATATTTCTTCTTTTTTCTTCATGATGTCATATAGCTCTTTATTTCCCATAATAACTGTATCCATTACTGAATAATCTTCATAAGCAAAGTGGTCTTGTTTTAATACAGATATTCTTTCTCCCTTATCTATTGAAACATCACCTTTACTAGGTTCTATTTCTCCAGATAAAACTTTTAGAAATGTTGATTTTCCTGCTCCATTTGCTCCTATTATTCCATAGCAGTTTCCTTTTCCGAATCTTATATTTACGTCTTCAAATAATACTCTTTTTCCAAATCTAATTGTAACTCCATTTGCACTAAGCATTTTTTTCATTCCTTTCTTTTGTCCCATTGGGGACGTTTCTCATGCGACATTTATTATACAATATAATGCCTGTTTTTTCAAGTATTAGATACGGAAAAAGAGGCTTAATAAAAACCTCTTCATCCTAGGATATTATTGTTCTACTTCCCTTAAGCGCGGTTTTTCCGTGCTGTAGATTATTCCTTTGTCTGACAGGACAGCGTACACTGTTAAGTTGTTTGATAGTGTCATTTCATCCTCAATAGGTGAAATGATTTGGACTCCAGATATTGTCTGTGAGCAAAAACAGTCTGAATAGAATTGAATATCATCTCTTGGTGTATAGACCTTTCCATCTTGCCAGAATTTGATTTGCTCATATCCTGAGCTTGATGAATTACTGTCAATCTGTTGTTGTAACTCTTCAATAGTTTTATTCGCTTCTTGTAATTTCTTCTGTGTTTCCGTTTCTGTTTTTGCTTCCTGATTTGATGAATCAATTTTGCTTTCGATACTATCGAGTTTTTCTTGAAGCTCTGTTGTGTTCAGTTCTTTCTCGATGTTATCAAGCTGGTTCTCAATTTTTGTTGTGTCTGTACCGCATCCTGTCATTAGGAATATAACTGTTGCTAATACAATTAATAATGTGACATTTCTCCGTTTCTTCATTATAATATCCTCCTTATGTTATTTAATATACTTTAATTATACTACAAAATCTACATAATTTCAAATTAGTCGTCAAATAATAGCTTTATTCCCCATAAACCAGAAACACCAACTAATCCATATACAATTCTAGAAATAATACTCATATCTCCAAAAATTGCAGCTACTAGGTCAAAATTAAATATTGCTATTAATCCCCAGTTTATAGCACCAATTATAATTAAAACTAAAGCTATTTTATCAATTACTTTCATTGTATCCTCCTTCTAAATCTTTTCATCACTATTAGCTTTTACTTAGATTTTAAAATAATAATTGTTAAATTAAAAAAGAAAAGTTTTTTCATTTTTTAATATTATGTGCATTATTATGAAATATATTCATTTTTACTATAATTATTGCTATTTTTACTTTTTTATGATAATTTTAAGTGGGGTGTTTTATGAAAAATTATAATTTTAGAAAAAATAGTGAATATAATAAATATAGGCAAACCAAAAATAATTTTTATGGCAAAAATTCAAATAATAAAAAATCAAAAATTTTATATATTAGAATATTTTTATTAATTATAATTTTAGCTTTTATATTTTGTTTGATAAAATTTGTTTTTGTACCTGATAAAACTGTTGATGTTGCAAATACTAATTTATTAACTAATTCTGAAGTAGCTCCAGATTCTGTTAATAATACTAATTCTGATGCCATCAGTCAACAAGAGCCAATAACTGTTTCTTTAGCTGCCATTGGTGATGTTATGTGCCATAATACTCAATATATGGACGCATATGTTAGTAGTACAGACTCTTATGATTTTTCATATGTTTTTGATGATATACAAAATTATATTGAGTCTGCTGATATTTCAATTGGAAGTTTGGAAACAACTTTTGCTGGTAAAGATAGAGGTTATAGTAATTATCCTACTTTTAACTCTCCTGAACAATTGGCCTATGACTTATCTGAAATGGGACTTGATGTTCTATCCACTGCTGGAAATCATGCTTTAGATAAAGGTTTTTCAGGTTTATGTAATACTCTTGACGTTTTAGATGATGCAAATATTTCTCATTGCGGTACTTATAGAACTCAAGAGGATAGAGATTCTGTTTTAATCAAGGATGTTAAAGGCGTTAAGGTTGCTATTCTTAGCTATACTTATGGAACTAATGGAATCCCTGTACCTTATGATAAAGATTTTTGTGTTAATTTGATTGATAGAGATTTGATTAAGCAAGATATTGAAAATGCAAAATCTCAAAATGCAGATGTGATAATTAGCTGTATGCATTGGGGAATTGAATATCAAACTACCCAAAATCAGGATCAAGAGGATTTAGCTAATTTCTTGTTTCAAAATGGTGTTGATATTATTTTAGGAAATCATCCTCATGTTTTACAACCTATGGAAAAAAGGTCTATTGCTTTAGAAGATGGGACTGTTAAAGATTGTTTTGTCATCTATGCTTTAGGGAATTTTATCTGTGACCAAAATTCTGAAAATACAAGGAATTCAATTATTCTAAATTTAGATATTACAAAAAATAAAAATGGAAAAATTTCTATTGATAAGGTTGATTATGTTCCTATTTATATGTATAAAAATTCAAATTTGAGTATTAGGAAGATGAAACTTTTGGATATTGAAAAATCTATTTTGGATTATGAAAGTGGAACTGATACTTCAATTGGTAGCAGTACATATAATGTTTTAAAGAATGAGTTAGAAAATATTAGGGAAATTATAGAATAATATCAAAGTGTCGCATTGGGGACGTTTCTCATGCGACATTTTGTTGTTGTCCTATTTATATTAAATATCTTTTATTTCAAATTAAAATGTCGCATGAGAAACGTCCCCAATGCGACACCCAAAATGCGACATTATCTTAACATGTCTTTTTTGTTTAGCCACCAAGTTACTAACAGCGTAGTTATTACTGCAATAAATATCATTATTGCAAATCCCATTGCGTTGTGTTGAAATGGTAATTCTACATTCATTCCCCAGAAACTCGAAATCATTGTTGGTACTGCTAATATAATTGTTATTGATGTTAAAAATTTCATTACTCCATTTAGGTTATTTGATATTATTGATGCATATGCATCCATTGTTCCATTTAGAATGTCTCTATATATTTGTGCCATCTCTATTGCCTGTCTATTTTCTATTATGGCATCTTCTAGTATTTCTTCATCTTCTTCATATAGTTTTACAATTTTTCCTCTCATGGTTTTTTCCATGACAAGTTCATTTGATTTTAATGATGTTGTAAAATATACTAGACCTTTTTCTAAGCTTAATAATTTTAAAAGCTCTTTATTTTTCATAGAGTTTTTTAATATGTATTCTGCTATTTCTGTTTCTTTGTTTATTTTCTTTAGGTAATCTAAGTAATATGATGAATTTAGGTATAGTATTTGAAATATGAATCTTGTCTTTTTGTATGTTTGAAAATTTTTTATTTTCTTTTTTTCAAAATCATCTATTACTTTATTTTTCTTCAAACTAATTGTAACGAAAAAATCATCTCTTACTACTATCATTCCTAAAGGCATTGTTGTGTATATGTCATTGTCGTCACTTTTTTCAATTATTGGCACGTCTACTACAAATAATATTGTATTGTCATCTTCTTCTTGGTCAATTCTGGCTTTTTCTTCATAGTCTAATGCATCTCTTATGAAGTCCTCTTGTATGTTTATGTTTTCGCATACTTTTTTTATTTCGTTCTCGGACGGATTTACTAAGTTAATCCAGCTCCCTTTTTTAAATTCTTTTATTTCTTCTGTTTTATCTGTTTCGATATCAGTGTTATATATTTTTAGCAAATCCATCACCCCTTTTTTATTCTCCAATACTATTATTTTATTATTTTGTAGCGTTTTTGTCAATATTTTTCATGAATTTACATAATCTTTTTTGGTTTTATTTTAAAATCCACTATTTAATTTTAATTAGATGCTTTTCAATTTTTGCCTACATTCCTATTTTGACCAAAATTTGCCAATTATTTTATTTAGTGATTGAAAATTTATCTTTTTTGTGTTAATATATTGCGTATGAATGGAGTGTGTCGAAATGGATTTAAGAACAGTAGATAGTTATTTAAATCATAAACTTGATGAAAATAGTGATTTTATATTATTAACTTTTTATGAATTGAGAATTAAACTTGACCTGTCTAAAGCAGATACAAATGAATTCTTGAATTTATCTGCTATACGTTTAAAAAATATTGGTTATAATGTTTATTTTACAGGTCAAGAGTATGAATATAATGATAAACATCAAATAGTAAAAGACAATGAATTATTGGTAGCTATAAAAATATAAGCTACCTTTCTATTTTATTTGCAAATATTTTATCCATATATTCATCTGGATAATTTTTATCTAAAAATGCATCTATATGACTTGTTGGTTGTATATTATATTTTCTTTCTTTTTGTCTTAATGCTGCCATTGATGATATTGTTATATTAAATATCATTAGTATCGCAACTCCAGCTGATACTAATTTTACTCCATTTTTTTGTATCATTTCTTCTATTTTTGGTATTATTGGTTCTATTAATGATATATATAATAATCCTGCAAAGCCCCAATATGTGCAATGTATTAATGTTGTTCTTCCATTTATGTTTAATATCCAGTTAGAATAATCCCACGATACTGTTCCAAATATTTTTTCTTGTAGAAATGAAAATAGATATTCTACTGTTCCTCCTAATATCATTGATATTAGAAATATTTTCTTTTTATCTCTTGTTTTTATTTTTTGAAAAGCTAGATAATATATTACGATTCCTACTCCATATATTGGTGTGAATGGTCCATATATTACTCCTTGCCTTGATTCTAGATGTCCTTTTTGTACCAATGCTACTATCATCTCTACTATATATCCTATTATGCTTCCTATCATAAAAATTAGAAATATTTTATTGATTTCATTTAGTTTGTTCTTTTTCATTTTCAACACCCTCTTTATTATGATTTTATACATTGTTGAATTTTATTCAAAGTTTCTTTTCTTACTTTTTTCTTACATTTTTGTAAGTTTTTGTTATCGTTTTTTAGATGTAAATTTGCAATTTTTAGAACAAAAAATACAGTATAGAGTTTTTCTATACTGTAAATATATCAATAATTTATTAATCTAATTTTTATTTTATCTTAAAATATTCTTAAATTTTATTTTTCTATGGTCTTAATGCAGTTATCGGAACAACATAAATACCAGTATTAGGATCTTTATAAACTGATTGGCAAACTCCCACTATTACACACATAAATTTAGGTTTTTTAACCATATTATTATAAAATATTTGTAAATTTCGTATTGCATTATCTACTTCATTATATCCTAGTTTTATCTCTGCTGCTGCATATTCTCCGTCTTCAAATTCTAAAATAGAGTCTACTTCTACGCCACTTACATTATCTCTAAAATGATATAATTTTCCATCTAAATAATCCATATATACTCTTAAATCTCTTTCTACCAGAGCTTCAAAAAGAAATCCAAAAGTATTTAAATCTTTCATTAACTTATCTACATTTAGATTTAGACAGGCACATGCTAATGATGGATCTACTAGATGCCTTTTCACTGATTTTCCTACCCTTTCAGGTAAACGATAATTTAAACTATATGCTTCTTGGTTTTCTATTAAATGTAGTCTTTCAAGAAAATCAAGATAATCTATAATTGTAGTTCTGCTAGTTAATAAATCTTCTCCTGTTTCATATTCTTCTATATCTTTTATAATAGTTTTATTATTTACAATACTAGCTTCATTTCTTGCTAAAGATTTTAATAGCATATTCATTTTATTTTTATCTCGTATTTTATCTTCTTCATTTATCTCAATATTTAATATTGAATCAATGTAACTTTTAGGAATTAAAGTATAGTTTTCTTTTTTTATATTTAAACTTTCTGGCCAACCTCCTCTTACAATTAGGTTAGCTAATGTTTTTAATTCCACTTCTCCAATATTTTTACTAATGTCTTTATTTTCTAACATTTCTCTAATTGATATATCTCCTGTTGAGTCTCCTGATTCATATAAACTCATGGTTTGCATTTTCATTCTAGCAATTCTTCCTGCACCAGAGTGGTGGACTTGTTCTCTTTGTTTGTCCTTTCTTAATGTAGTCGAACCTGTTAATATGAATTTTCCAGTATTATGGTTTCTATCACATTCATGTCTAACGGAATCCCATATACTAGGAACTATCTGCCATTCATCTATAAGTTGTGGCCTTTTTTCTGTAAAAATATTTTTTGGATTTATTAATGCTAACTTTTTAATATTCGTTTCTGTAACATATGAAACACTTTCAGCATGATTTAATGCAGTCCAAGTTTTTCCGCACCATTTTGCTCCCTCAATCGATATTGCTCCAAATACATCTAGATATCTTTCTATTTTATCATCAATTAATCTCTTCTTATATCCTTTCTCTGTTAAACTCATATTTAAACAACTCCTTTTTATTATTTTATCATTCTTTTTTTATTTTTTCAATATTTAATGAACACTTTTTAAGTTTTTTGATGAACAGTTTTTAATTGTTTTGATGAACACTTTTTAAGATATTATATGTGTTTATTTTTAAAATATGAGTTTAAATAAAAATTTTTCGTTTTTTAATAATATATCTGTATATTGTTTATAAAAAAACAGCATAGTTATTCTATACTGTTTAGATAAAAAAATGGTGCGCCATAGAGGGATCGAACCTCCGACCATCAGATTAAGAGTCTGCTGCTCTACCAACTGAGCTAATGGCGCATTACTATATTGTTTCTTTGCCTGTCTATTATATGCCCTTTTTTCATTGTTGTCAAGCCATTTTTTCTATTTTTTAGTTCCTTTCAATACAATTCTTGGCATTGCATTATACGTATCTTTAGAAAGCAATGTAGTTGAAACCACTTTACCATCAAGCATTTTAGTAATATAAGTTTCTACCTGTAAACCATTTGCTCCTTTTTGTTTAACCTGTTCTGTACCCACTGGTAAGCTTGAATCCTCTATATATTGAGTAGTATATGGAATTGTTGCAATTACCTTTGGTGTGAAATCAAAAGTATATTCAACATCTTCTTTAATACCATAAATTGATATTGTAGCTATTCCATTTCTTGCAGTTGCTACAATTCTTACTGGATAATCTCTTGTATTTTTAAACCTAAAATCTGTTGAACCATATGCAACCGTTGCATCTCTTCCAGCAGGCACATATGAAGTTACAAATTGATGGTTTCTTCTTTCTACAATTTCTAGATTTGCCTGTAACACTGCATTGTATAGTGTAGAAGAAATTTGACAAATTCCTCCTCCTAATCCGTCTACAACTTCTCCATTTGAATATATTTTTGCACTTTTATATCCTGCTGCTATTGTTCTTGCACCTAGAGTTTTATTATATGAGAATGTTTCTCCTGGTAAAATTACTTGGTCATTCAATTTTTCACATGCTAATTCTAGGTTTGTTGATCTATCTTTATCACTAACATCATATCTAGTTGTATATGTTCCTAGTTCATCTGATAAAGCTTCTGGTCCTATATCCTTTAATGTTACTTCTGGTTCTGTTATTGTAAGTGGAATAACATATTCTTCTTTATCTTCTTGTAAAATATTTTTTGCCGCTTCTAGATCAAAATCGATACCCTCCACTTCTGGATATACTTCAAATGGATCTTCTGTAATATATGCATCTTTAGCCTCTTCATATATTTCATCATGTATTTTTTGTATATCTATTTCATCTGGTTCTTTCTCTAATACTGGAATTTCTATGTAATAGTCACTAATATTTGTGTTATTAAGTTTTTCTTTTACTTTATTTAATAATGTATCTGTGTCAATTACTATACCTTTTTTACCTTTTGTAATAATTAGTTCATTTTCTTCAATAGAATAGCTAGATTGAATTAGTATTCCTGGTAAGTTAACCCCTATATCTTCAATTGTTTGTCTTGTAACATCTTCATTTAATGTCATTTCTACTGGTATATTTTTCTTTGAAATTAGTGTAAATAGAATTTCATAATTATTCTGAAAAATATTATCTTTTTTTCCTATTTCATATGCATTATCTACTGCTTGTTCAATTTCATAATTTACTTCCATTAATGTAGGATTTAGTGTTGTTTCATAATCATTATATATTAAGTTTATGTCTTTCTCTTTTTTCTCATTATATATTAATTCTAATTTTGCTGTTGCTTCTTCTTTACTTAAACCTGACATGTCAATTCCTTCAATTGAGATACCACTCATTATTTTGTCATTGTTTATATTTACCAATGCAAATATTGTTGATACAAAAAGCACAATTACTATTATTACTATTATTGCTGTTATAATTGACCATTTTTTTTGCTTCTTTTCCATGTGCATTTCTTTCATGTCTTTTTCTTGCTTTTTCGGGCTTTCTTTTGATTTTTCAAATTTTATTTCATCATTATCTACTTTTGAATTTTCTTTGTTTTTTACTATTTTTTCTTCAATTTTGTTTTCTTTTACTTTTGTATTATTTTCTTCTTTCTTTTTCATTTTTTATCATTCCTTTCTCGATCTAAATTGTGTTAGAAAAGAATTTACTCTTTTATACATTTTATTAATGTTTTGTAATTATTATTTCCTCAATATTATATTAACATATTCGCATATTTTTGACAATATTCTTCTTTGTTACAAATATTACATTTTGATTACATTTTGCAAAAATACTTGAACAATGTAGAATTTAATATTATAATGTTGATAGCAAAAGATAAAGGAGAAATTATGATGGAATTAACAAAGAACATATTTTTTAATACTGATAAATTAGTTGAAAATAGTAAAGTTAAAATTTCTTATACTGGAAAACTTTTTCAAGATAACTCTGAGGAAGTTTCTATTCATTATGGTTTTGGTTTGAATTGGGATAATGTAAATGATATTCCAATGGAAAAAACTGATTTAGGTTTTCAAGCTGAAATCCAATTAGGTGAAGGTGATTCTTTCAATTTCTGTTTTAGAAATGAAAATGATTGCTGGGATAATAATGAAGGACAAAACTATATTTTTCCTTTAGAAAAAGTTCAAAATGAATTAATAGTTTTAGAAGATGAGCCAGTTGCTTTAGGTTCTGCCAGAAAACTAAGAAAAACTTATTTATGGAGTAAAAAGATTCGTTTAGCTGTATACAAGATTATTACTTATCTTCCTAAAATTATTTCTGGGAATTATAAGAGAAAGTTAAATCGTAATGAAACATAGAACAGGGATTAGGGGACGGTCCTAAAAATCCCTGTTTTTTTGTTTCTTAAATTCAAAACTCTATGTTATAATCCAGCCACCGTTTATTGAAATAATTTGACCTGTTGTATAATTGTCATTAATTAACCAATTTATGCATTTAGAAATATCTTCTACTTTCCCTATTCTTTCTAATGGAATTTCTTCTTTAATATTCTCTATTTCTTCTTCAGTAAAATTCTTGCACATGTCTGTATCAACTATTCCTGGTGCAATAGCATTTACTCTTATGTTTGAAGGTCCTAATTCCTTTGCCAATGCTTTAGTCAAGCCATCTATTCCGGCTTTTGAAACAGAATATAAAACTTCCATTGAAGCACCTACCATTCCCCAAACTGATGAAATATTAATTATACATCCATTTTTATTTTTTATCATATTAGGTATTACTTCTTGACTTACTGCAAAAGCTGAATATAAATTAGTATTAATTACTTTATTCCAATCTTCGTCTGTTTCATCTGTAAATAATTTATATTCACTAATTCCTGCATTGTTTATTAAAATATCTATTTTTTCGTAATTTTCTATTGCATATTTAACTAAATTTTTTATTTCTTCTCTCTTAGAAACATCTGCTTTTACAATGTCAATTACTATTCCTTCTGCCTCTAATTCTTTTTTTAACTCAATTGCTTTTTCTTCTGAATTATTGTAATTTGCTATTACTTTAATGTTTTGTTTTGCTAGACTTTTTGCTATTTCTCTTCCAATGCCACGAGATGCTCCTGTTACTATTGCTACTTGTTTCATACTTTTTCTCCTTTCATTTTACTTATTATATCATGTTTATTTATTTTTTGTACATTTTGATATTATTTTATAAAAACTTTTAAATTTAATAAATCTACATAACTATTTACTTTTTTATGTAACTATGGTACAATATCTGCATGTCAATACTGATGTTTTGCTTTTAAAACTGTTGTCTCAATTTAACAACGAGGCAAACAGCAGTCAACTGACAGCAAAAAAACATTAATCAACTTTAGTAAGAGGAGGTATTAACATGATGACTAATGAAGTACGTTGCATTACTATTATTCACAAGAAAGGTGAAATTTCACGGTTTCGGGTATTTTCTGCTTTTTTCCGTTTGATTGGAATTTTTGTGTACGAAAAAGTATATAAGGAGGTATCTGAAGAAGAAGCACTAGGTATGGAAGTAGATGAAGAAGAGTGTGAAATGGATACTGATGCTGTGATTTCTTTGGTAGAATCAGATTCACCGCAAAACCTAGATGAGTTATTAGCACATCTTAACAGGTGCTTTGGTGACAGTACGATGGTTTGGCTGAAACGCATAGCAAAGATCTATGTTCTCCAGAATCTGATGCGGGGTAGTTATGAACTTGATTATTTTTCTGATGCTAGGGATGATGCCATTTATGAGGATATGATGAACTCTCGTGACCGGTTTGAGGTAGCTTATCAGCAGTTTTGCGAGTTAGAAAAATCGGTAGCTCATGAAGACGATCAGGCGCGGAAATATATCATTTCTGCTGAAGCAAACTGCATGAGAAGAATGAACCAGCTTTATATGATCCTGATTGAAGCAATTGAAAAAGGATGGTATCGGAATAATCCAGAGAAATTGCGTAATGAGCTTTTGACAAGAGATTACTATTTCCATGAAGATATTGAAGAAAAGGTGATGGAAATACTCAGCATCGACCCCTATTATTACGGTGCACATGCGATTTTAGCACTTGCAGACATGACAGATGACGATTCGAAAGTAGGAGCAATGGATTCCTTTATAAGAGCTACAAAACTAATAGGGGAAAAGCCATATGCAAGTTATCTCATGTTCAGAATGGGGCACTATTATGAGTATATTATAAGGCGTCCAGCAACAAGCTTGGCATACTATAAAAAGGCTTATCAATTGGAGCCTAACAATTTCCGTGCAGCCTTTAAGATTGGTAACCGAGCCAAGACGGATGGAGCGAATGTGGAAGCATTTAAATGGATGAATCGTGTAATTGAAATCCTAGAAAACAAAACAGACATGCGGTCAATCCAACCTTCAGAATGTAACTATTTGTATAAGGCTTATAAGAGCAAGGGGAAGATTCTGCTAGAAGAGGGAATGTCTCAAATATCGCATTACTCTGGAAACGAATATTACCTCAGCAGCATTAAGGAATTTGAAAAGGCTATATCCATATACGAAAATGACAAGGATGTGCAGGGAAAAGGATCAATATATCCTTTCATGTTTGGCGATAAAGCTACATTATACAAAGCTGTTGCCAGAAAGAAACTTCATGTCTGGAAAACTTATGACTGTATTGCAGATGCTGCAGCAAGATCGGATTTGTATGAAAAGTATAAATACGCGTCCTCTATGGCAGAGGATTTAAGAGATTATTGAACGAATATTTCTAAGAACACTGCAAGGAAATTCAATTGCAACATAGTAGATGAGAGTTCAAGATTACAATTTACAGGTCGAGAATTCAAAATTTACAATAATAACAATATCTATGACTATGGTTGATTGAGTTAGCCGAAGGTAGTTTCTGAAGCTAAAAACGAAAGTTCCTGAATAATGCAAATTGTTCAGGAATTTTCCTTAATTAATATATATTGATTATTTATTTAGAATTAGATTCTAAAATTATTATTAACTTTACTTCACGTAAAATTTCTAATGATTTCCCATTGTATGTAAAAGCTGGTCCTGTTATTACTTCTGGTGGCATAACTAATACAAATATTTTATCATTTTCTTTTAAATCAGAAATGTTATATTTATGAAAGTTTATTCCTATAATTGGTTCATCTGAAACATTAATTTCAAAATAATTTAAATGTTTTGAAGATGTAGTAATAACACTATTATCTGCTACTTCTTGTATAGTAAGAACATATCCATCAAATCTATATATAAGATAAATTAAAGTTACTATAATTATAACAATTAAAGATAAAATTATTATTTTTTTCTTTTTACTTTTTTTCATTATAACAACCCCTTTTTTCTATATTTATCATAGTTTTATATTAGTGTCAATAAATTGCAATTTTGATTTTTGAACAATAAAAAAAGCCAATAATTAAGAGTTCTCTCAAAACTAATGACCTTTTATTTTGAGTAATTTTCCAAACGGACCTGAATAAATTTCTTTATTGGAATTTATTTCAAAGTATCAATATTTAAATATGAAAGATGCACATCATTTTTTTAGCACACAAAAATACTATAAAAAAAGAATTAGTAATTTGGTTTCAAAAAAATACCTTAGAAGAGTAAAATCAAATCTCGTTTTAAATAAATTAGGTGTTGAATTCGCTGAATTATTTAATTTTGAATACAATAAATTAAATAGAAATCAAAAAAACCTTCCAAGATTACTGTATATTAGCAGATTAGTAGCTTTCTATAATAAATGTGATACTGTCAAATTTATTCCTTCATTTGATATGAAGGATAAAGAAGAATTTACAATTACTTCAAGAAAATTTATTGGAATATTAGAAATAAATGGTATTGAATATTTAACATATCACTGAAGAACATAATGATAAATATCTAAGATTAATTATATATGATATACAATTAGTAATAAATTATATGCCATTATTTGCATTGTAATTGCTTTTATTTCCATTTTTATTATATTAGATATATTACTTGTTGTTTTCAAAAAGAAAAATGAAAATAAAGGTATAAATTTTCAACCTGACAATGGAACTTATGGTACAGCAAATTGGATGAAGGAAGATGAGATAAAGAATATACTTGGAATTGGTGAAATTCCTGGTATTATTTTAGGCAAATATAATAATGAAATTGTAAAACTACCATTTGACAGTTATTTTAATAAAAATATATGTGTGTTTGGTAGTTCGGGTAGTATGAAAACCACCTCATTTTTACTTACCAATTTATTGGAACTTTCTAAATACAAAAAATCAATTTCAAAAAGAAGAAAAAGAAGTTTTGATAACTTTTAATTTTATGGTATAATTATCTCGTAGAATAACAATTTATTTTTATAGATTAGAAAGAGAGTTTTTTATATGAAAATTAAACAAAAAGTATTTATTGTAATAGGATTATTATTAATTATTGGAGTAAGTTTTGCTATTGTTTTAATTGTAAGACAAAAAAATATGCCAAAAAATGAGTTAACAGTTACTGAATCATCTGGGCAAACATTTTATGCCAATATAGAAAGCATAAAGCAGTATAACGATGGTGATTTTTATATTGGTGTCAAGGGATTAGAAAGAAACAATATAAATTATAGAGGAGAGTTTACTTTTAAAGCAGATGACAGTATAGATATGACTTGGAAAGGAGAAAAAATTGGCATTTCTGATTTAAAAGAAGGAGATACTATATTAATTACTTTTAATGATGAAATACTTATTACTATTAGTCCTACTCCATTAGAAGAAGTTGTAAAAGTTCAACTTATAAAGGATTAAGATTAGTTATAACTTATAATTTTGTATTAGAATAATAAATAGTAAAGGAAATAAATTTTGAAGATAGATGATAAAGAATTAGAAAAAATTTTTCTTGATATAAAACAAAATAAAATACATGGAATTGAAGAATTGTATAGCAAATATAAAAAAGTAGTTTATGGTATAGCATATACTATATCTAAAAACAAAGAAGATAGCGAAGATATTATGCAAATGATATTTGCTAAAATATATGAAATGGATAATTCTAAATTACCAACCAATAATTTTTCTTCATGGCTTTATTCAATAACAAAAAATGAAACAATTAATTTTTTTAAAAAGAATAAAAACAATATTCCAATAGACAAAATATATGAAATATCAGATGATAATAACGAACTAAATAACGTAATTGATAATGTAGAGTTTAACAGGTTAATAGGTAAATTAAATGATAAAGAAAAGGAAATTATATCATTAAAACTATTATCTAACTTTTCTTTTGAAGAAATAGCAAAATTATTAAAAGAACCTATTGGAACGGTAAAATGGAGATATTATAAAAGTATATATTCTTTAAAAGCCTTTTTAGGAAATTTGGCAATGTTTATACTATCTTTTGGAATAGGAATAAAAGCATTATTATTAAGCAGAAAAAGTGAAAATATTATTGAGCAAGAAAGTATGGAACAGAATATACAAGTGCAAGAAGATGCTACAAATACTACTTTATCAGATGAGAATATTTTTCAAGATAAATCTGAAAGTTATAACAGTGAAACTACACAAAATGAAAGTATTAGACAAGACATAAATAATACTAATACAACTACAAACATAACACAAGATACTAATTCCACTACTCAAGAAAGTACAATTTATGAAGAACAACCAAGCAATAATTATAATCAATATATAGGATATAGTTTTTTAGGTATATCAATTATATTTTTAGTAATATCTTTATATTTTTTCATAAAATACCAACTAAAACACCTAAGAAAATTGTCTAAATAATAGAAAGGTAAAAGGTGGTATGAATGAAAAAGAAAATTTTTATTATTTTAGGAATAGTAATTGTTTTATTGGTAGTAATATATGGAATTATATTTTTTGTTGATTGTAACAATGTTTCAAATGGTAAATTGCCTATCTTTGCAATAAAGTCTGATACAGAAAATTATCACGGACTAGGTTATACAGTAAATGTAAAATATTATAAAGATACTAATGATATTGAAACAATAGATATGTCTGCTTTTGGTAAAACAATAGCAGGAGCAATTTTTAATTATGATGAAGTAAATAATAATACTAATAATGATATTATAATTATTGAAGATGGGAAAATACAAAATGAAAATTTATTAGATACATTTCTAAAAAATGTAGATAACAAAGAGCCTTCAACTTTGAAAATGAATAATATTTTAAATGGAAATACAGAAACAACTACATTAGAATATGTACTAGGTGAAAATGATATAAAAAATAATACCTCATCAGAAAATACAACTGTAAATACTGCTATTCCTGATAAAGATTGGATTTATGAAGACTATCAAAAATATTATGGTTATTTTAAAATGACAAAAAATGATAAAGAAGAAAAATTTGATGTTTACCATTGGGGAATAAAAAGACAGACAACTGAAAATACAGTTCAAGTTATATTTTATAGCAATACCATAGATTTAGCAGAAATACCAGTAATATTTGAATATAACTTAGATAGTTCTTTATATGAAAAAACATATGATTTAATATATCATGGAAGAAAAGATATGGGAATAAAACGAATTGCAAAAAACAATGAGTTTGACAATATTGATTATGGATTATACACACTTGCAGGAGATGTAACTGTTACAATAGAACAAGATATGGTATATTCATTAGAGAACGCATTAAATCAGAAAATAATAAGTGTTCAAGGTATTTTAGAACAGGCAAAATTAGATGCAAAATATGGAATTTGTGAAGTTGCATTTTATAGTGATGGTGGAAGTATTGAATATAGGTATAAAGATTATACAATATTAAAATTTAATTCTTTAGATGGAAATAAAGATTTAGTAATCGGAATGCCTGGCTCTATTATAAATAATGAACAGTTAAAAAATGAAAATTATAAAGATGCAGGAGAAAAAAACATTCAATAAAAATATTCAAAAATATCTATCTCTACCAAAGAAATGAGAAGATAATAAGTTAGAGATAAATACAGACTGGTCTAAAATATATGGTGACTAAAAAACATAAACATTCTTCAAAAATCTTTAAAATGTTATCTCAAACTCAAATTCAAATTAGACAACAACTTAGAAAATGGGGACTTTCTATTGAGTTGTCTTTTTGCTATGATCCTACTAAATGCTCTTGTGGTAATTTTATGATATTTTTTAAATTAGTTATTCCTAAAAAATATTCTATTGCAACAACTAGTCCTCCTATTGTATAATTGTATTGGAGGTATATGTTATGAATTTTGATGAGGAATTTGAAGATGATTTTAATGATGACTTTGAAAACCCTTTTTCTGGTGAAATGGTTAATTTCAAATGCCCAGATTTTCGAAAAGTCAGTGCATATCCTATCGAAATTATTAATGATATCTATGAAGCAACAAAAAAAGAACCACAAGTTGATTGCTATCACTGTGAAAGTCACAGTGCGTCTCCTATTTATTACAAGACTCCAGACGGAAAAATATTTGAAAACTAATCTTCAAAAAATTTGATTTTTGAGGCACATTTATTGTGCCTTTTTATTTTTCTTTTAAAAATTTAAATTTAGAGAATTTTCCTATAACATAAAAAATAACAGGATTTAAAAATCCTGTTATTAATCAATTCTCAACTATTTTCTCTATTCTTCTAAAAATGTATAATTTCCACCTATTATTTCTCCTGTTGTAGCATCTACAAAATAGTATTTGTCCATTCCTTCTTTTATATATTTATTATGGTCTTCACTGTAATTTCTTACATCTACATTATGCTCAACTTTTACTTTCCATACTTTTCTTGCTATATTTTCTGTTTTATAATATGTTTCATCTTCCATAGTACCTGTAACATCATATTTATTATTTTCAAGTTGGTATATAAAAGGATTCATCTTTTCTATTGATAAGCTACTTGTCATGTTTGTAATTTCGTGAGGACTCAATTCTAGTTCTTTATTTTTAGCAATATTTATGGCTTCTTCTTCTGTTATTACTACTGGATTTTTCTGATAAGAAGAGTCCTTGTTTAATAAAACTGAATTTAGATATATTTGTCCATCAACAGCCATAAATGAGACACTGAATGATTCATATTTATTTGCTATATCATCATAATATTTATAAAAATTTGCTCCTAATAGTTTACTACTTTGATTTTCAAAATAATAATCTTGTGAAGTCGTTCTAGTTAATTTGTATTCTCCTTCTTTCATTCCTAATTTGTTATATATATCATTCGCTACTTTTGCAATTTCTTCATCATCTAATACTTGCGTATCCAGATGCTTATATTTTAAATCCATATCATTAAATGCAATAAAATCTCCTCCATTAGCATCCAACTGAACCATAAGTCCTTCTTCATATCCCCATTTTGTTTTTACCATATAATAACTTGTAGTTTCTTCTGAATATCCTCTTTTTAGTTCTATCCTATTTATTGTTTGATTTTCATAACCCAATTTTTCTAATATTTCAAGTCCTTTTACTCTTGCTTCATTTTCACTTATTAATTCTTTCTTTTCTTCTTCTGTAACTTCTGCTGGTGGTAATTCATTTTGCATTTCTTCTTCTGTATAACTTTTAGGCTCTTTCCATATTTTTTCATATAGGTTTGTTGTAGCAAATACAACCCCTGTTCCTAAGCCTAATACAACTAAAATTGTTGCAACTGATTTTGTTATTCTGTTCATTTTTGGCATAGTATTTTCCTCCTCTTTAAATTCGGATATAGCTATTTTCATTTGTGATTTTTCAATTATGTTTTTAATTATTTTATTTTCGTTCATAACCATACCCCCTTTTTTCTAATTCTTTCTTTAATTTTTTTCTTATTCTTGACAACCTTGATTTTACTTTAATTTCTGATATATTAAGTTCCTTAGATATATCCTTTATTTTCTTTGAAAGATAGTAATAACTTATAAATATTCTTTTATCTTCATCTTTCATCTTTTCTAATTCTTCCATGATAATTGTTGTCTTTTCTTTTTCTTCTGTTGTATAGTAGACATCTATATTATCATGTATAGTTCTTTCTAACATTTCAATATTTATGTTCTGATTCGTAATATACCTTTGCTTTTTCAAAATTAAATTTTTTGTTATTCCTGCAATATATGGCTTTATTTCTTTGTTCATATCTAATTTATTACGATTTTGCCATATTACTAAAAAGACATCTGAAGCAATTTCTTCAATATCTTCATCATTAAAATTATATTTACTATTTTTTATAATAACAAAAACATATCCTGCAAATTCTTTTATGATACTTGCTATATCAAGTTTTCCTTCAAAAATATATTCCCTTATTTTCTTATTACTCATTTTGTTTAGAGCTCCTTTTTTTAGATATCCAACTACATATTACCATTTTTTTAATAAAGGTAACATTAAAATAAAAAAAGATTAGCATAAACTAATCCTCAAACTTTTTTGTTCTTTTTCTATTAAGATACATTCCTATTACAATTCCTAATATCATACCTCCTATTATACCGATAGCAACTTGGTAAATAAGAATAATTGCCGAAAATAAGTATATTCTTATAAACTATTCCATATATGTGAATAATTGTAAATATAATTGCAAATAATGTCATAAAAACCAAACTAATTTTAGGAATATAACTTTTTATTTTTTTATTAATTATTTTATCTTTTATACAAAAGATAAATGTTCCAATATACAGTGAACCAGTAATTCCTAATAATGTGTACAATTCCCAAGCACCAATATTAGTATATCCACTCATTATCAATCTAATTAAATAATATGTTGCATTCATTGATGTCATTGTAATTGCAGGAGCTAGTATTGAAGTAATATATTCTTTGGAACATAAAGATAAAATTATCATTATTATTCCCCAAAATGTAAATGACTGTGTAATATCTACTAAATGTTCAAAATTTAATATCAATGAATATTCTGTTATAATACCTAATATTATTCCAATAATTAGTGAAATAATTAATAACTTTATATCAATTTTTTTCATATTTTCCTACTTTCAATAAAAATAAAAAATTGTAATTCTTTATTCTGATATATCAAAAACTTTTTTTAATAATTTCTTTACCAATTTAGTTTTCATTATCACATAAACAATAACTGCTCCTATTGTATTTAATATAATATCATCAATATCTGTTGAACCTCTATAAGTTATAAATTGCAATATTTCAACAACTAATGTAAGTATAATCATCATAATCACAAATTGTTTTATGTTCTTTATTCTATTTTGAAATAATATAGGTATGAAAAATCCCATTGGGGCAAACAAAAGTAAGTTAGTAGCAAAATTAATTATTACTATACCTGTATTAATATCATTTGAAATTATATCTATAATATATTCTATTATAGTTGCAAAAGGAACTACATTGCTTGTTTCAAAATGTTCTTTTGAAAATGTGTTGATATTTTGAAATCCTCCCATTCTATATTCATTGTTCAAAAATAAAATAGTAATCAATAATAAACAATATATGATAAATAATACTTTTAACCAAAAATTTCTTATTTCACTTTTCTCTTGTGCATCTTTTGATTTCTTTATTTCCACTATCATTGTAATAATTATTATAAAAATCGGTATTACAAACCCTCCTATTGTTACTTTAACATTTAAAACAATATTAGGAATTATGCTGAAAATGATAACAAATCCAATTAATATAATACTTAAAGTTATAATAATTCCATTAATTACTTTTTTCATCATAAAAAAAACACCCTATAAATTATAATTTTTCAAACACATTATAACATAACAGACAGATAATTTTCAAACAATTATCTGCCTATTTATTATAAAATTGGCTTTAATTTGAAAGAGTATAATCCATTGTGTATCCACCAATAATTTCTCCTGTTGTGCAATCAACAAAATAACTATATTTACCTTCTGTGTATCTTTCCTCTACACTATCAAAATTATCTTCATAAGTTATAACTACTACCCAAGCATTTCTGATTTTATCTTCAACACTATAATAGTTTCTTTCTTCATTTGGATAATCAACTGTTTGCATAGCATTATAATATTTTTCTTTATTATTTATCCTTTCATAAGCATCTGCATTCATTTTTACTATTTTTCTCTCTGCTTTGGTTTCTACTACTTTATTTGTTTCGATTTTTTTATCTTCTTCTAATGCAATTTGAATAGCCTCTTCTTTTGATATTACAATTTCATTATTATCAAAAGGTATATTTTCAACTGTAAAACTATCAAAATTTTTATTTTTAGATTCAATGCTTATATATATCATTTCATAGGGATTATATATTTCTCCATATTTTTTATTGTAGATTATATCAATTTTATATCCACTATCTTTACCACTTCCTCTATTATTATTACAAAATACTCTTGTAATTTCATACTCTCCTTTTTTAAAACCAAATAATGTATAATATTCATTTGCTATTTGTATTGCCTCATCTTCTGTTATCTCAATATTACAATCTTGTTGATTTTTATTAAAATTCCATATAGTTTCAAATTCTCCTGTTTTTCCATTAATACTTATTTCATAATTATCTTCTGTGTTAAATCTGTATATTATTGTATCAGAATCCATTTCTTTATAATTGTTTGTACTAACTATATTGGTATTAAATCCAATTTGTTCTAGTTTATCTATTGCTATTTCTTTGGCTTGATCTTCTGTTATATTTTCTTTTTTACTTTCTTCTGTAATTTGCTCTGTTACATTTTCAATTTTTTCAGGTGTTTTCCATATATTTTCTATTACCTTACTTGCTGCAAATACCCCTCCTGTTAATATCATAAGCGTACATGCTGCTATACCTATATTTTTAAATATAAATTTTCCTGTTTTATTCATATTTTTTTCCTCCTCATTTTTCATTTTAGATATAGCCATTTTTATTTTTAATTTATTTTTTATCTCATCATTCATTCAAAAACCTCCTTTCTTTAATTCTTGTTTTATTTTCTTTCGTATTCTATGTAATCGTGTCTTTGTGTTTACTTCTGAAATCTTTAATTCCTTAGCTATATCTTTAATTGATTTGTTTGAATAATAGAACATAGTTATTATTTTTATATCATCTTCTTTTAAATCTTTTATTTTTTTATATAATTGATTTACTTCTTCTCTTTCTTGTGAATAAATATCAACATAACTATGTTCAACTAAATTTTTACATTGTTCTATATCAATCATATATTTCAATGATTTTAATTTTTCTTTTATTAAATTTCTAGTAATTCCAGCCATATAAGAACTCAAAGACTTTATTGTGTAATTTTCTTCATATCTTTTCCATAGTACAAAAAAAGTGTCTATTATAATTTCTTCCTTATCTTCTTCTGATAAGTTATTGCTGACCATATTTTGTACTATTGTCCTTATATATGGGGTATAATCGTCTACAATTTTATCTAAATTAAGATTTTTATTGATGATATAATCTTCTATTTTTTTATCTTTCACTTCTATAACTCCTTTATAAGATATCTTATATCTTTATAGTGGTAAAAAACTCAAAAAGGTTACAATTTTTTAAAAAAATATAGAGATTAGTTTCCTAACCTCTTATACTAATTATAAATCGCTATTTTTCATTTCTTACAAAAATATTTAATACATCACCATATTTATCAAGTGTCTTTGCTATATCTCCATTCTTTGAACTTTTGCTAAAAATATAATCACCAATGATATTGCTGAATGTTTTTATTTCGTCTTTTGAATATTCTCTATTTTCACTTTTTATTCCTATTTCTTGTAATAGTTCTTGATTCTTTTCTGATAAATCGACTTCTAAATTCATTTTTTTGCATCTCCTCCTATTTTTTATACAAGGAGAATATATCATAATAAAATTATTTTTTCAACAAATATAAAACTAGCAGAATAAAGATTTTCTGCTAGTCCTCTTTATAATAACTTTCCAGTGAAGAAACTAAATTAAAAACTATTTTTAATTGTTTCTTATTACATCTATCTAGAAAGTTATCTATTGATTTTCTTATTTTTAAATTCTTCGTTTCGCTATTGCCATATAAAATATAATCCGCTGTTGTTCCTGTTGCAGAACATATTTTATTTAGTGCTTTTATGCTGATTAGTAATGCTCCTCTTTCTAATTTTCCAAGATGGTTTTCATAAAGTCCACATCGTTCTGCAAATGCTTGTCTTGATTCATTATACTTTTCATCTCTTATTTTTCTTATTCTAGTACCAATTTTTATACTATCTAATACCATTTTTTAATCCTCCTGTTCCTATTACTACTATTTTACATTGCTTTATAAGAATATTACATACCCTATTAATGCCAAAATAAACACTTTAATAGAAACTTATTAACTACAAAATCCTTGTAAAATACAGGGTTTGACAACTTTCGTTTTTTTCAAAAACTGTATTTTTGTGACAATCAGCACCAGTTTTCGACAAATTTTGCACTTCTAATTTTGTATAATTTTTCCAGGTTTGTATACCTATTTAGGAAGAATATTATTTTGAAGATGCCAAAGAGTTTAAACTAAAAAGTACTAAGGATTTAAAATAATGACTAAATAGATATATAGACTTATTTTTTATATATAAATTTGTGGAAAGGAGGTTTTATTTTTATACTTCAAATGAGTGTTCCTCTTGAATAGGAATATAGGCCTAAATTTTGAAATTTAGGAGGAACACAATGTGGGTGTTTATAAAAATAATTCCAGTCTTACACAAGAAGAAAAAGAAAAAAGATTTAATAATTTTCTAAATAAAACCATAATTTTATCGTCCAAAAGATTTTTTAAGAAAGAAGTAAAAAAACTTTTAAATTTATAGAACAATGTGAAGTAGAACTTGCAAATAATCACCTCATTAAGTGGGACAACATGATAGAACTCTTTAAAACTTATGTTGGAGGTGCTTGTAATGAATAAAAAGGAAGCTATTGCTTATGGACAAATTGCATTAGAATCAATGTTACACTCTACATATAAGCAAGAAATAAATTTACAAAATTTTGCTATTGAAATGAAACAAGCATTTAAAGTATATCCTAGAAATATTGATTTAAATATAGCAGAAAGTAAAGTGTTCGCAGAAAAAACATTAGATATATATAAAATTGGAAGTGATATAAATGAGTGACGAAAAAATAAGCCTTTCTGTCACAGAGGCCGCTAAATTGCTTGGAATAGGAAGAAATTTAATGTTAAAGCTCGTAACTGTTCCTGGATTCCCTGCTATAAGATTTAAAAAAAATTTTAATAAATAAAAGCAAATTGCAACAATGGTTTGATGAAAATTCTGGGATTTATGGGAATTATAAATATTGACATTTCAACATTGTTTTTTTAGAGATATTATTATAAAATAGATTTTGAAACATAAACTATTCTATTTTTAATTATATCTCTTTAAAACATTGGAGGTATGATAATAGTGGAAAAAATGATTGCAACACCGAAGATGTCAAAAATAGACCTAAGTAAAATGTGTTTTAAAATTCTTTTAAGCATGAAAGGAGATAAATTTAGAGCAAGGTCTGAAATGTTATCACAAATTCCTAACATAAAAAATATTAGACCAGAAGCAACAAGTATAAAATCATACAATGATGCTGTTCAAAAATTAATACCTAAAATTCAAGATTCCTTAGATGGTACAGATAAAAAACTAGGAGAAATTTATCAAGATGAGAATGGAGATATTATATTTTACGTTCAAAATATAGTATATACTGAACAAAAATCGACATTTACTCATAATTTTAATACTATACCTACTGATATATCTTCTATGTCAAATCTTTTCAATACGTTTTTAACATTCATATCAAACAATAAAGATTCTTCGCAAGAAAATATATCCAGTTATTCTTCTACTAATGTACCAATATCTAATCAAAATAATTTGGCTTGTAGTAATGAAAAATTATTTAGCGAAATTATTGTTGAATGGTTACGTCACTTACATGATAGGACAAAGGCTGATTGTGATAGTGAAGAATATTTAAGTCCAACAACATTAGAAAGTTATAGTAGAAATTTATGGTCTTATGTATTCCCATATTTGGAAGAACATCCTGAATATAATAGCATTTTAGCTTTTTCTTCTAATGTTATTGATGATATTTTTAAGGGTATTAAATGTTTAGATACAAAAAGAGTTTTACTTGTTTCTTTCAAATTGATTTTTGAATATGCTAAGAAAAATAATTATATAACTAATAATCCTATTTCTGATAAAAAGTTGAAGAAAAATAACAAAAACAAAAAGTCAAAAGCGGATTACGAGTTTATAGAAGAAGATCAAAGGGCACTTTGGATTAACTATATGATAAAAGACTTTCATATTCCAGGAAAGACTTATAATGATGCTCCTTTAGCTTTTTTATGTATGTTACTACAAGGAAATAGACCAGAAGAAGCCTGTGGTACAAAATGGAAAGATTTCGATTTTGAAAAAAACACTTATCATATTCAAAATGCTTATAAAAACATTCCTATTTATGATGAAATAACAATGAAAAGAATAGGTTGGAATAAGGGAGATGGACCTTTAAAAACTCCTGAAAGTGATAGAGTTCTATCATTAGACTTATTATTAAAGGAATTATTACTTGAACATAGAGAATATCAAAAAGAATATTTTAGTAAAAGAGGAAAGAAATGGTCTGAAGAAGAATATGTTTTTAGAAATCATCATTGTGAAGCATATACACCTGATATTCTTTCTAAAAATTTTAGAAAATTTGTTAAAAGACATGAAGATTTATCTCATATAGTTATTTATGCTCTAAGACATAGTTTCGCTACACATTGCAGAAATAATGGGATGACAGCTGAAGTTTTAGCAAGAATTATGGGACATACAGAATATGAAACAACACAAAAATATTATATTCATATTTCAAGTAAACAGAAAAAAGAAGAATTAGAAAAGGTACAAAAACAAGACCTTAACGTATATTTAGGTAATGAAAATAAAGAATTAGTGCATCTTCAAAATAAGGTTTCAAATTTACAAGAATTACAACAAGATGACATTATCAATTATGTACAACTAGATAATAATACTTTAACAACTTTAACAACAGTACTTACAAAAATTGTTCAAAAACAACGAGTAGTTGTTTAAAAAATATTTTTTTGCTTTTTTATAAAAGCAATATTTTTTGGGGACTCTGTGGGGACTCTGTGGGGACTTTTTGGGGACTAGCTGGGGACTAATTGGGGACTAACTCAAAAAAGGAATAAAAATTAGTCTTAGAATATGTTGTTTTTTGATTTTTTGGGCATAAAAAAAGCCAATAATCAAGCCCTTCTGCAAGACTAATGACCTTTTGGAGCCACTTCCCAGATTCGAACTGGGGACCCTCGCATTACAAGTGCGATGCTCTGGCCAGCTGAGCTAAAGTGGCAAAATTTGGTGACCCCGACGGGAATCGAACCCATGTCTCCGCCGTGAAAGGGCGATGTCTTAACCGCTTGACCACGGGGCCTTATATATAAAGAACTAAATAACTAAACATTTTATTTGTCTTGTCATCTAGTTCTTTGGTGAGCTATCCGCGACTCGAACGCGGGACAACTTGATTAAAAGTCAAGTGCTCTACCACCTGAGCTAATAGCCCATAAACATTGTAGTATTAACAAATGCTTATTAATATTACAACATTTTTTCACAAATGTCAATACATTTATGAAATTTTTTTGTATTTTTTGTGATTTTTTTATGTTTTTATAACATTATCACATAATTTAATATAATAATTTGATATTTTTGCAAATATATCTGTTTTACATATAAGAAATATATTATGCATTTAGTTTTTCAACAACATCTTCCACATCAATTCCATGTACTTCGCATGCTTCTTCTAATGTTTCCATTTGAGATGCTGGACAACCAATACAATGCATCCCAACTTGTAATAATATTTCTGCTTTTTCTGGAGCTTTTTCTAAAATTTCTCCAATTCTTGTATCTTTATTAAATTCCATTTTGCTTCCTCCTTATCTATTATATTCTATAAATAAATGATTATCTCCTGATATTTTCATTTATCTTTATTTTTTTAAGTTTTATAATTAAACTTTAAATATTTTATCACAAATTTTTAAAAAAGTATAGACAAATTAAAAATTTTATTGTAAAATGGTAAAAATTGTAAGGCGGTGATATTATATCAAATTTAATTAATTTATTTTTTATTACTTATATTATTTATCTTTTTATCACTTTATATTCAATTTATACATTTTTTGATATCATTTTTTTCCACAATCAGCAAGGAGCTAAATTGAAAATCAAAAAAAATTCACTTTAAAGAAAGGAGGTTTTTTTCTGAAATATTTAAAACTCATAATATTTTCATTACTTTTTGTTAGTATTTGTACATTTTTTGCTTATAAACGACTCTATCCATTATATACAGCTCAAGAAGTAATTATAACATATGGTATAAATCCATTTGATATTTGTTCGAAAAATCCAGATTTGTGGCAATTTTTAAAGATATCTTACATATTTATTTTTATATTTTCCCAATTCGTAATAAGTTATTTTCTTTATTCTAGAATTCTCTTAATATTTCAATTTTTTAGAAAAAGATTAAATTTATTATCAAAATATTCATCAAATTGCAAAACTAAATCTAATTCTAAAAATTTCTGTAAAGATAAATCTAAAAAAATTTCTAAAAATAATTATAAAAATACTCACAATTCTAAAATTTCTTTTTTAACACAAAATTCTAGTTTAAACTTATTAATTGGTGAAGATATTGACTTAAATAAAAAAATTTATCTTCCAGAAAGTGGATTATATCAAAATTTTTTAGTGACTGGCACAATTGGCTCTGGCAAAACTTCAAGTTGTATGTATCCATTTACAAAACAGCTATTAGAGTTTAATTCAAAAAATCCTTCAAATAAAATCGGTATGTTAATTTTAGATGTTAAAGGAAATTATTATAATCAGGTCAAAAAATATGCTAAACAATTTGGTTTAGAAAAGGATTTAATAATAATTGAATTACTATCTTCTGTTTGCTATAACCCTTTGCATAAACCTAAATTGAAGCCGCAAGTTTTGGCTAATAGATTAAAAACTATCCTTTTACTTTTTTCTGAAAACAATACTGAATCATATTGGTTGGATAAAGCTGAACAAGTTCTAACTGAAGCAATTAAACTTTCTAGATTATATAATAATGGATATGTAACTTTTGAGGAAATTCATAAATTAATTACCATACCTACATATTATCAAGAAAAAATTACTATTTTAAAGGATTTATTCGTTCACTCAAAATTTTCTACTGCACAAATATATGAATTAAATAACAGTCTTGATTTTTTCCAAAAAGAATTTTTTTCTTTAGATTTACGTACTAAGGGTATATTGGTTTCTGAAATTACTCGTATTACAAATACTTTCCTGTCTGATTATGATGTTATGAGCACATTTTCTCCTCCTAGAAATAAATTGACTTTTTTAGGCTTTGAAGATGTTTTAAAAAGTGGAAAAATTGTTGTTTTAAATATGAATATTTCAGAGTATTCTTTGCTTTCTAAAATGATTGCAACTTATTTAAAACTGGATTTTCAATCTGAAGTAATTTCGAATCTTTCTAATGGTATCATTAGACCTTGTGCTTTTATATGTGATGAATATGATAAATATGCAACAAAAACAGATGGTGAGTTCTTTTCTTTAAGTCGTGAAGCGAAATGTATTAATATTGTTAGTACACAAAGTTATTCATCTTTGAAAAACACTCTAAAGGAAGATGCTCAAGTTCAGGTCATTTTGCAAAATTTGATAAATAAAATTTGGTTTCGTACCGATGATGCTTTTACAATTGAATATGCTCAAAAACAACTTGGACAAGAAGATAAAGAAAAGATTTCTAAATCTATTTCTGAAAGTGCTCAAAAAACCCGTTTTAGTTATATTACTAATACTTTGAATTCGGAAAATTCTAATATTTCTGAAAGTTATAGCACTTATGTTCAAAAAGATTATATTTATGAAACTAAATTTTTCACACAAGAGTTAGAAACGTTCACCGCTCTTACATTTTTATCTGATGGGAATAAAATTTTTCCACCAAAAAAAATTAGAATGTTACCTTATTTTAAGGATTAACTTAAATATTATTTCATTTGTTTATTATTTTTAATTTTATAAATTTTTATTTATTATATTTATTTGTTTTTTGATTTTTATTTTTTATTGAAAGGGGGTGCTATACTTGAAATTATTTAAAAAAATCTGTTATATATGTTT
Source organism: uncultured Clostridia bacterium (assembly GCA_944387525.1). Lineage (GTDB taxonomy): Bacteria > Bacillota > Clostridia > TANB77 > CAG-508 > CAG-269. The sequence continues at coordinate 32,556 of CALXFF010000012.1, forward strand.
TATTTTTATTGTCTTTACTTTATTTTCTCCTCTATTTTCTTTCGCTTGGGGAGATCCTGAAATTGTTAGTAAAATAAATTCTGCTTTTGAAAGTATAGAGGATTGGATTATAAAAATATCTACTCCTGCCGCAGCTGTTGCTGTTGGTACTGGTGTTTTTATGAAGAAATTTAGTTTTGGTGATGAAGAGAAAATAAGAACAGGAAAAAAATTAATTAAGGGCTCTTTATTTTCATATGGATTTATTCTAGCTATTGATTTAATTTTGTCAGCCATTAAATCATTGATTGCTTAAATTAGTTTTTTCTAAATATGTTATAAGAAAGGAGGTTATGGTGTAAAGGATAATGGAAAATGCACAAAATACTAATGATATTACTCAAATTATAATAGATACAATTAATACAATATTTGAAAATCTTTTTAGTTCAATAGATAATAGCCTTTATGATGTATTAGATAAAGTGACTTTTATAAGTTCTGATATTTTACGAGATTCTAATTTTGAAACTATTTTCGGAACTTCTGCTTCAAATGGTATTTTATTAATTGCAAATTCTCTTTTACTAGGTTTTTTACTTTATTATGCAATTAGATATTTAATGGCTCATCTAACATTTACACAATCAGAACTTCCTTTTCGTTTTTTAATTAAACTTGTACTTTGTGGAATATTTATGAATTTCTCTTTTTCTTGTTTAGAATTGTTTTTAGATTTAAATAATAATATTTCTCTTGCAATTCGTTCTCTTGGTGAGCATTTGTTTAATAAAGACATCTGTTTTTCAGAATTGATTACTACTATTAATACACAAATGGCAATTGATACAAATTCTTTAAATCTATTTTCTTTAGATGGCTTGATAAAAAGTATTTTAAGTGTATCTTTGCTTAGTTTAGTATTTTCATATTCTTTGAGATATGTTTTTGTTAAAGTTTTTATTTTGCTTTCGCCTTTTGCACTTTTATCATTAAGTTTGCAAAATACAAATTGGTTTTTTAAAGCATGGTTTCGTAACTTATTTTCTTTATTGTTTCTACAAATTGTAGTATCATTAGTTTTATTAATTTTATTTTCAATGGATTACTCGGCTTCTAATTTGTTTGTAAAATTTATATATGTTGGTGGGATTTATGCTTTGATTAGAGCAAATTCATTTATACGTGAATTTATCGGAGGAGTTTCCACACAAGTTACACAATCTGTGAAAAAAATCTTTTAGTTTTAATTTAAATTTTTGAAAGGAGGATTGCTTTTGAAGTTTGTTTTTCCTCAGAATTATAACTTTAAAAATAAATTGTTTGGCGTTATTGATTATACTACTATTTTTGTTAATGTTGTTTGGTCTGCTTTAGTTTTTTTAATTGTTTTTCTTCTTGTTCAAGATTGGTCTTTTAGAATATTTCTTGTTATTACTTTTTCTTTTCCTTTGCTTCTGCTTAGCATAGCTGGATTTCAAGGTGAGAATATTGTTTATGTTTTGTCTTATTTGTTTCATTTCATGTTTTGCCAAAAATTGTTTTTCTTTAGAAAAGTTCCATAGCTTAATACTTGATAACAAGTGTTAAGCTATATATTTTCAATTAAATTTCGAAATTTATCATTATATTAAAAATTTTGTTTGTCCCTTGAATTTTTTGTCTAAAAAAGATATAATTCTATTTGCAACCAAAAACATTTTATTATAAAAAAATTATACAGTCAAAAGATAAACGGTTATAGGGAAACCTTAATAAAACAAAACCTAAATATACAAAACAAGGGGAAAAATAAGATGAAGTTAGAACAAAATGAAAAGCCACTATTATTTTCTGAAACAACAATTCCTGATATCTTTTTTGCAGAACATTTGTCAGAATTACCAGGAGACTATCTAAAAATTTATTTATATTTAATCTTTTTATCTAAATATGGTAAAGATATTAAATTAACAGATTTATCAAAAAAATTAAATATTCCTCTAAAGGTTATTAATGATGGTCTAAAATTTTTAGAAGAACATGAATTAGTAATTAAAAAAACTACTGGATATATAATTGTTGATTTACAAGAAGCTACACTTCATAATTTATATACCCCTAATTTAACTATGTCTAAAGAAAAAGTAGAAAAAACTGCTAAAAATAAATTTAGAACTAAAGCTATTGAGCATATTAATAATATGTATTTTCAAGGTATCATGGGACCTTCATGGTATAATGATATTGATATCTGGTTCAACAAATATGGTTTTGATGAGCAAGTTATGATAGCTTTATTTGATTATTGTTATAATCGTAGCGCTATGCATCGTAATTATGTTCAGACTGTTGCAGAAGCATGGGCTTCAAATAAAATAAAAACATGGAATGATTTGGACCAATATTATGCTAAACAAGAGAATTTGAATAAATATAAAAAGACAATTGCTAAAAAGTTAGGAAAACATGGTGGATTAACTCAATATGAAGAAGCATATATTGAAAATTGGGTTTTGAATTTTGGTTATGATATGAATATTATAGAGATTGCTTTAAAAAGAACTACTTATAAACAAAATCCTACTTTTGAATATATTAATAAAATTATTACTGATTGGCATGAAAGAAATTTAAAAACTCCTGAAGAGGTTAATGCCTTTATAGAACAAAGAAAAGTTCAAGAAAAAAATACAAAAGAATTGAAATCTAAAGTTAAAAAAGCAAATTATGAACAAAGAAATTATGATAATCTTGACTTTTTATATGCTAATCCAGTAAAAAAAGAAAATTAATATTTTTACATTTATAAATAGGAAAGGTTGGTATTTTGCATGTCTAATGAGGTTTTAAATTCTTTACTAAGAGAATATGAACAAAAAAAGTTAAATGCTGAATTAGATTTAGAAAAAAGAAAAACTGAATTATATAAAAAATTGCCAGAATTGCAAAAAATAGATGATGAAATTAATCATCTTTCTTTTCAAACTGCAAAAAATATATTAAATAAAAATGCATCTATTTCAACTTCTGATTTCAAACAAAAGATTGAAGAATTAAAATATAAAAAAGCATGTATTTTACATGATGCCAACATTCCTGCAGACTATTTAAAACCTCATTATTCTTGTTCTATTTGTAATGATACTGGTTATGTTACAAAAAATAATTATGAAACTGAAATGTGTTCATGTTTAAAACAAAAATTATTAGACATTTCATTTAATAAATCAAATATGTCAAATTTAGATAAAGAAAACTTTGATACTTTTAACGCAAATTTGTATTCTGATGATGTAGATATTGCTAAATATAAATTTAATATTTCACCTCGTACGAATATTTTAAATATTAAACAAAAATGTATCGAGTTTGTAGAGAACTTTGATAATCCAGATTCTAAAAATTTATTGTTTACAGGAAATACTGGTTTACGGAAAGACTTTTATGTCTAATTGTATTGCAAAAGAATTGTTAAAGAAAGGGAAAACTGTTCTTTATCAAACAGCACCTGTATTGCTTGAAAGCGTAATAGATTACAAGATGAGTAAACAAAAAAACTACTCTGAAAATATTTTAAAGTCTGTTTTGGAATCTGATTTGTTAATTATTGATGATTTAGGAACTGAAAGTTTAAATAGTATGAAGTTAAGTGAGTTGTTTAATATAATAAATACTAGAATTTTGAATTTAAATCAAAAAATAACTAAAACTATTATTTCTACTAATTTGAATATACAGGATATTTTTAGAAATTACGAAGAACGTATTGGTTCTCGTATTGCAGGTTATTATGATATTTATTGTTTCTTTGGAGACGATTTGAGATTTCATCGTTAATGTCGCAATGGGGACGTTTCTCATGCGACATTTTTTATAATAAAAAATATTTAAAGCAAAACTAAAAATGTCGCATGAGAAACGTCCCCATTGCGACACTTTTTCTATAATTTCAACTGTCCATCATTTTCAATTTCGTCTGGTGTTAGAGTTTCAATACTTACAACCTTTCCACCATCATTAGTTCTCATAAGAGTTACACCTTGTGTTGATCTACCAAGAACACTTACATCTTTTACACTAATTCTAATAATTGTTCCTGTATCTGTAATTAACATTACATCATCATCTTCAGTTGCAATTCTTACACCTACTAATTTTCCTGTTTTTTGTGTGATTTTGTATGTTATAACTCCTTTTCCACCTCTGATTTGTACTCTATACTCGTCTAATTCGGTTCTCTTTCCAAATCCATTTTCCGTAATCGCAAGTAATGTAGCTTTTCCTCCTGCTATAACTGATTCCATTCCGATTACTTCGTCGCCTTCATCTAATCTAATTCCTATAACTCCTTGAGAAACTCTACCAATTGGACGTACATCTTTTTCATCAAATGTTATACACATACCATTTCTAGTAACTAATACAACATTATCTTGTCCATCTGTTAGACGTACTGCGATTAATTCATCCTCTTCTTTTAGAGTTATTCCTTGAAGTCCTGTCTTTCTATTTGAATCATATTCTTTTAATGCTGTTTTCTTAATTAATCCATGTTTTGTAGCCATTAATAAATATTTGTCATCTGCAAAGTTTTGGATTGGAATAACTGCTGATACTTTTTCTCCTGGATCAAGGCTAAGTAAATTAACAATTGCTGTTCCTTTTGCTGTTCTTCCTGCTTCTGGTATTTCATATCCTCTAAGTTTATATACTTTACCTTTATTTGTGAAGAATAGAATTACATCATGTGTAGATGCTGTAAAGATTTGTTTTACAAAATCTTCTTCCCTAGTTGCTATTCCAGTAATTCCTTTTCCACCTCTTCTTTGGCTTCTATATGTATCTATTGGCATTCTTTTGATATATCCAAAGTGTGTTAATGTTACTACTGTTTGTTCTTCTTTTATTAAGTCTTCTATATCAATTTCGCCTTCTGCTGCAACTATTTTTGTTTTTCTGTCATCTCCAAATTTATCTTTTACTTCTAATAATTCTTCTTTTATGATGTCATATACTAATCTTTCACTATTTAAAATAGCTCTTAAATGTTCAATTAATTCCATCAATTGTTTATATTCTTCTTCTATTTTTTCACGTTGCAAACCTGATAATGTTTTTAATCTCATGTCTAGAATTGCTTGTGCTTGGATGTCTGTTAGACCAAATCTTTCCATTAATCTTTCTTTTGCATCATCATATGAAGAACGAATTATTTGGATTACTTCATCAATATAGTCTAATGCTATTTTTAATCCCTCTAAGATGTGTGCTCTTGCTAGAGCTTTGTCTAAATCAAATTGTGTTCTTCTTAAAATAACATCTTTTCTGTGGTCAATATATACATCTAATGCTTGTCTTAATGTTAATATTTTTGGTTCTCCATTTACTAATGCAAGCATTATAATTCCAAATGTTGTTTGCATTTGTGTGTGTTTAAATAATTGATTTAAAACAACTTGTGCATTTGCATCTCTTTTTAATTCGATTACAACTCTAACTTTTTCTTTTCTATCTGATTCGTCTCTACACTCAGAAATTCCTTCGATTTTCTTTTCTTTTGATAAGTCAGATATTGTTTTGATTAAGTTTGCTTTATTTACTTGATATGGTAAAGATGAAACTATAATTCTTTGTCTATTTCCACTCATTTCTTCTATGTTTGTTTCAGCTCTTAATGTTATTTTTCCTTTACCCGTTTTATATGCTTGTTTAATTCCAGCTGTTCCTAAAATTATACCTTCTGTTGGGAAATCTGGTCCTTTTATAACTGACATTAAATCTTCATCTGAAACATTGTCTTCATCAATTATTTTTATAATTCCATCAATTAATTCTGATAAGTTATGTGGTGGAATATTTGTTGCCATACCTACGGCTATTCCTGAAGAACCATTTGCAAGTAATGCTGGAATTCTTGCTGGTAATACTGTTGGCTCTTGTAATCTATCATCATAGTTTGGCATAAAATCAACTGTATTTTTCTCAATATCTGTTAACATGTATTGGGCAATTTTAGCCATTCTTGCTTCTGTGTACCTCATGGCTGCTGCTCCATCGCCGTCAACAGAACCAAAGTTTCCATGTCCGTCAATTAGTGGGTATCTCATTGAGAAGTCTTGCGCCATTCTAACCATTGCATCATATACTGAACTATCTCCATGTGGATGGTATCTACCTAAAACTGAACCTACTGTGTTTGCACATTTACGATATGGTTTGTCTGATGTAATTCCGTCTTCATGCATTGCGTATAGGATTCTTCTATGTACTGGTTTTAAACCATCTCTTGCGTCTGGAAGGGCTCTCGATACGATAACACTCATGGCGTAATCAATGTATGCTGTTCTCATTTCTTTTTCGATGTCTCTTTCGATTATTTTTCCGTCAAATCTTTCTTGTCTTTCTTCCATTGTTTTCCCTCTTTTCCTTTATTTTTCTACATTTGTATTATACTAAAACAAACTTAATTTTGCAAGTAAAATTGACAAAAAATTTAGGGAATTCGTCGTTTTGGTCACTTTGGGGATGCCACTTTTTATTTTATTATTCTTCTTTGCTATTTAAACAATTTATCATTAAATTGACTCCGTCTATAAAGCCTTGTTTGTACATTTCTTTGTTGCATTTTGTAATTTTTATATTGTAATTGTCTTCTATTTTATTAAATATTTCTTTTAATTCCTTTGGATTATTTGAGTTTCCAATTGCTGTTTCTGTATTTATTGTTTTTAATTCTTCTTTTATTTCTTTGTTTGCTTTTTTTATTATTTTATCTATTTTTTCTTCTTGCGAGTTGTATATTATTTCTATTATGTTTTTTTCTTGTAGTTTTTCTTCTTCCATAATTTTATTTTACCTTTTCAATATAACTTTTTTAATATGTTTTTTTAAATTATATTGCCTTTCTTTTTTATTAATCTTTTATTTTATTATTTATTTTTTATTTATTTTTATACTTTTATAGTAAATATATTTCTAATATTTTAATTTCTCCTTTTGAATTTAATTCGCCAAAAAGACTAATATTATCATTTTTTAATAATCTTCTATAACAAAAGTCTGCCATTTTATTATATCCTTTTACTGTAATTATACTTTGATTTTCTAATTTAATTTTAAATGTTGATATAGAAAAATATTTCTTACTATTTACTATAAATTTAAATTCTATTTCACTTATTATTTTTCCTATACAAAAGCATATATTCATTCTTTATTTTTATATTAATAATTAAATTAACTAAACTGCCTCCTTTCAATTTATTCGTATTTTATATATTAATTATGCATATTTTAAATTTTTTATCTTTATAATAAATTTCGTAAAACAAGTATATTTAAATGTATTTTCCATTTTACTAATACTTATTTTACTGATTCATTTTTACCTATAACAGGAAGGAATAAATCTCTTTAATACTAATACTTTTACTGTATATATTCCTTGAAATATATAATCCCAATATTGTATTAGAGTGTGAGACGGGAAGAATTGTTGCTGTTCGTGTTGTTCGGATTGTTGTTGTTGCGATTACTAGGTGAATTGCTGTTGTTGTAGTTACCGACCTCGATTAACTCGATTGTTGGTGTTGTTAGCCTTTCGATTTATCCCTATTTTATAATACTTTTTAAAAATTTTTAATTCACTTATTGGGTTAATTATAAATAAAAGAATAACTTTCTTTCTAAATTGTATGTATCTGCTATTTGTATATATCCCATATGTCCTGCTAAATATTTTTTAGCCTCTTTACTTATAATTTTATCTTGTTTTATTTTTTCTTTTAAAACTTTTACTTTTTTCTTTAGTTTTCTTTTTCCTTTATCTCTTATCTTTAGTCTATATTCACTTATTTTGTATCCACAAAAATTTACTCCTTGCTTATTTTTAAATATTTGTGTTTTTTTATTTAGTTCTAATTGTAAATTTTCTTTTAGATAAACTTTTATTTTTTCTAAAACTTCTTTTGCTTCTTCTTTAGTTTTTACTAGAATCACGCTATCATCGAGATAGCGAAAGTACCATTTTACTTTTAATTTATGCTTTATATATTGGTCTATTTCATTTAGATATATATTTGCAAACATTTGCGATGTATAATTTCCTATTTCTAATCCTTTTTCCCTTTTTTGAGCATATAGTATTTCATTTATTAGCCACAATAAATCTTTGTCTTTCATTTTTCTTTTTATGATATTAAATAATATTTCTTTATTTATATTATCAAAATACTTAGCTACATCCATTTTTAATATATAATATTCATTCCATATTGTTTTACAATGTTTCATTGTTTTTTGTACATCTAAACATGCTTTATGCATTCCTCTATTCTTTAAACAAGCATATGATGTATTTATAAATTGTGGTACAAATACTGGTTCTAGAAAATTATCTACTAACCATCTATGTACTATTCTATCTATGTATCTTGATTTTTCTATTTTTCTTAATTTAGGTTCTGTTACATAAAATACACTATATCCTCCATGTTTATATGTCTTTGTTTGCAATTTTTCTAATAGCCACATTATATATTCTTCTTGTTTTAAATTAAATAAAATTGTTTCTTTCCTGTACCCTTTGCCTTTTCTTGATTTTTTATGTGCTTCTAGTAATTTTCCATATGTTAAATATTTATAATATTTATTTCTTATTGTTTTTGGCATAGTATTTTATTAGTCCTCCCAATATTTTTCCTATTTCATATATTAATTCAATTGATACTTTAAATTTCTTTTCGTCTATATATTTATTTTTTAACATTATTCTTAATAAAATCCTTTGATAACTTATTTTTGTATCAATTATATTTAAATAGTATAATCTTTGATATTTATCTATTTTTTCTATATATAATATGTTTTCTAGTGTTTGATACATTGAATTTTTGAATTCATTTCCAATATTGAATTTTTCAATTCTTGGTAACTTTAATATTATTTCCAGCATATATTGTATGTATCTTTCATATTTTGGAATTAGTTGTAAGCTATTTTCTTTCATTTTTCTTTTTCTCTTTCTTGTGCTAGTTTCTTTAAATTTTCAACGTATTCTTTTGTACTTTTCATTCTATTTTTTTTATACCAACATTTTTCACAATTAATATTATTGGCTTTTTCGTCTACATATCTTCCCTCTAATCTAAATATTTCTTCATATTTTTGATTTTCTTTTTTGTAATCATATATTATATATCCATACCCTGAATTTATTAATTTTGGTATTGCTACTTCTATTCCTCTAACTGGTATTCCACATTTACAAATTTTTTCTTTGAAACATACTGGTATATATCCTAATATGTTATGCAGTAATACCGCATCTTTTCCTATTGCACAATAAAATATTCCATTTCTCACTAATACTATTTTTCCTTTGTTTTCTTCTTGTAATTTCTTTACTATTTCATAATATTTTGACATCTTGACCTCCTTCAAGGCACAAAAAAGAAGTACCTCTTTTATTTATTGGTACCTCTTTTATTTATTGGTACCTCTTTTATTTATTGGCGAAACTGAGGTGGCTTAAGACTTACAGCCTTTTGCCTCCTCAGTTTCGCCAATTCACGTTTTATAAAACGTACATTGCGAGTTGCAATTACTACTATATTCAATTTTTCTTTTCAGTGGTCAGTGCTACTTTACATAAAGTGTGAGACGGGAAGAACTGCGGCTGCCCGTGTCGTCCGGATCGCTGCTGACGCAACCACTAGGTGAAAAGCTGTTGCCGCAGCCACCGACCTCGACCAACTCGAAGGCCGGTGTCGGTAGCCTCTAATGTCCATTCATAATGACATCCATATAAATCATATATATTATTTATAATATCAGTTCCTGATGTTCCTGTTGTCGTTCCTGTATTTCGATTATTTCCGATATTACCTGTGACATCTACATCATTACCTTGCATCCATCTCATCATAGCATCATACTGACTTCCCCATATCATACTACTTTCTACACTACTAGTATTATATGTTTTACCATATGCATATAATCCATACCATCTATTATTTGAATCATTTACTAGCGGTGTAACATTTGCTACACTTGCTGCTTGGTTTGTAATTGTTGATTTACTCATTTCATATCTACTTACATAAAATCCGCCATATTCTCCTACACTCTTTATCATTGCATTATAATCTTCTTGCATTGTTGTTTTAAAAGTATTTATATCTGCATAATCAGCTACATTATCTGTTAATATTCCTTTTATTATATCTAAATATTTTGAATTATTATCATGACTAGATACTGTATCTGGCTCTCTATAACTTGTTGTTACATTTGCTTCCGTTGATGTAAAAGTATATAACTTTCCTTGATAATTTGGATTATCATTGCTATCTGTTCCACTTGTTGCATTTGCCATGTCACTTACACTTGCTACTGGTATCCATACAAATTCATTTCCAACTTCACCTTCTTGTGCATCTGTTATTACTAGTCCATTACCTAAATCCTCTGCACTTGGTGCTGATGTTCCATATCCCCAACTTGATGTATCTGTATCCATTGGTCTAAATCCTGCTGGTATTGTTGGGTTATTTGCTGTTGCTTCTCCTCCATTTATTGTGCTTGTTTCTTGAAATATTCCATTATCATCTGGATTACCAGGTTCTCCACTTGGCGGATTTACTACTCCATTTCCTAATTCTTCTACATTCCCATTTTTATCTACAAAATATTGTCTACCACTATCATCTATTGTTACTATAAATCCTTCTTCTCCATTATTTTCTCCAGGTGTTACACTAATTCCATCTGTTCCAAAATATTTCTCTAACTCTTGTTTCAAATAGTCTTCCTTTATATCTCCACCATTGTCATCAGCTAATGCAGCTACTGTTGCTAATTCTACTTTTTCTTTTTCCTCTGCTATTTCTGTACTTGTTTTTGCATCATTTGCTCTTGTTAGTATTCCGTTCTCACCAGTTAAAGTCGCTATTGATACTGCTGCTAAAATTAATAACACGATGATTGTAATAACTAAGGCAATTAAAGTAATACCTTTATTCATATCTTTGTTTCTTTCTTTTTTTGTTTTAATCATTAAAATTCTCCTTTCTTTAGTTTCTTATTTTGTTTTTTTCATTATGTATAAATATTATTATATTTTTATATGTACTATTAAATTATTTGTAAGCGGTCAACAAAAAGACGTATTGAAACCTCAAACCTAATCCTATATAATTGGACTAGAGTTTGAGGTTGTT
>CALXFF010000013.1 GCA_944387525.1 uncultured Clostridia bacterium
TTTTTTATACTTGAAAATTGTACATAGGTAGGGAGTACATAACAGAAAAAACATATAAATACATGTAAGGGCGACTGAAGGCACAAGATGTTAATCTTGTGTCTTCTGTCGCATAAAAGTAAGTTGGAAGATAGGTGGAAATGTAAAAAAGGTAGGAGGTGATTTAAGTGGAAAAAGAAAAGAGGATATGTTTAAGAAGTAGAGATTTTAATTTTATAATGTATTTATCTGAATATGGAATTATAACAAATGAAAATGTTAAATTATTTTATGATTCAAAATATTATTATAAAAACAGATTAGCAAGTTTAGCAAAAGGTGAGTTTATTGAACGAGTATATGGAAAAGTTGTATTAGGTAGAAAAGGAAAAAGCTATTTAAATAAAATAGGATTAGGTTATAGAAATATAAATAGAAATGAAACATATAAAAAGAGAATGGAAAGAATTAGTGATGTATCTTGTAAGGTACAATTAGCTGGATGGTTCTTTGAGCCAAGCTGGAGGTGTAGTGTAAATACATATACCAAAAGAGGTAATAGATTTATAGGTGTCATGTCAAGAGAAAAAAGACATTGGGGAGAAAGTGATGAAGATTATTATAATAGGTCTTACATAGTTTATTTTCTACATAGAGAAATTACACCAAGAGAATTAAAGTACATAGATAAAGAATTAGATAGAAATAAAAATAATTTTAGAGGTGCAATTATATTTATAGAAGATGAAGGGCTCCTAAACCATCCAAAATTTATAAATCTAAGTTATAGCCAGAATTATACAATTTTATACAAAAAAGAAATATGGGATATATTCAAAAAAATTCTAGATGAAGATTATATGAAGAATAGAATAATTGATATATTTGAAAAAGAAATTTATAGAGTAAAAGGATACATATATGAAATATATTGCAAAAAGGAAGAAGAGCTATATACATATATTTTTCCAATGCCTTTTTCTGATTTTAGTATTATGGATTGGATTAATGATATGGTAGATAGTAATTTTTTTAGCAATACTAGATTTAAAGTTGTTTGTAATGATTATTGTTTAAAAGAAGTTAGAGATTTTTTGAAAGATGAGGTTGAGGTAGTCTGCATCACAGAATAATAGAATTATAGAAAAACTGTTATAATAGATTTATAACAAAAAATATTTTTTTAAAAGTATTGACATTGCAAAAATAAAATGTTACAATCTGTTTGGAACAGAAAAAAGTCCATAACAAATGCAGTTGTTACGGACTTAAGACATAATATATAAGCCTATAAAAATAATAACATTATTTACAATAAAAATCAAGTAATATTATGTCTTTTTGTTCTTAATATCAAGAAAAGGAGGATGAAAATGGAACAGTATTACTTGAATAGAAATGCTCAACCAACAGGTGAACATGAAGTACATAAAAGTGGTTGTTTTATGATGCCAGAAAAAGAAAACTGCATATATTTAGGATTATTTAATAATGCTATAGAAGCAGTAGAAGCGGCAAGAAAAATGTATAGTGATGCAATCATTGATGGATGTTATTATTGTTCAGAAGAAGCACATAGAAGATAAAAAATATGCGGGTTAATTTATATCATTATATTTTAACCTGCTTTTTTACAAAGGAGGCATAAATGTTTTTAGAAGATATTACTAAAATAAATATTGGAATAGTCTTGAGACGAAAAGAAGCCATGTATAAAAGTAAGGATACCTATGATTATAAGATATTTAATTTAAAAAATTATGAAGAAAAAATTGAATATGAAGATTTTTATAGTGAGGAAAATCTTGATAATTTTATTGCGAAAAAAGGAGATTTACTATTTAGACTGGCATTTCCAATAAAGATAATTGAAGTAGATGATGAAATTGAAGGTTTGTTAATAAATAGTCAGTATTGCATTATAAGAATGTGTGATTTTGATAATTTGACTTATAATATTGATTTTGTAAAATGGTTTTTAGAAAGTAATATGGCCAAAAATCAATTAGAAAAATACTTGATAGGAACATCTGTAAAAACAGTTCCAGTTGCTAAATTAAGAAAATTAAAAATTCCTGCAGTTAGTGTAGAAAAGCAAAAAAAGCTATCAAGCTTAATAAATAATTGGAATAGGCAAAAAATATTATATACAAAAATAATAACAGAAAAAGATTATTATTATAATGCCATAATAACTAAAATAATAAAAGGAGAAGAATAAAATGAATGAAAAACAATTACAAGATAAAATAAATGGAACAATATGGGCAGCTTGTGATACTTTAAGAAGTAGTATACCAGGAGGAAATTACAAGGATTATGCCTTAGTAATGCTATTTGTTAAATATTTAAGTGATACATATAAAGAAGAAAAGGAAAAAGCAAATAAAATGTACAATGGTAATGAACAAATGATAGAAAGATATCTTTCTAGAAGTAAATTTATATTAAAAGAAGAATGTACATTTGATTATTTATATAATAAAAGAAATGAAGAGAATATAGGTGAAATTATTAATAAGGCATTAGAAATGATAACAACTTTAAATGGTGTTAAGTTATTAAACTTATTTGCAGGCGTTGATTTTAATAGTGAAGTTGTATTTGGAAAAAAGAAAGAAAAAAATGCAATATTAAAAACATTATTATCTGATTTCAATAATGATGATATTGATTTAAGACCATCTAAAATAGGAAATTTAGATGTAATAGGAAATGCTTATGAATATCTAATTGCAAGATTTGCTGGAGATTCAGGTAAAAAAGGTGGAGAATTTTATACTCCAGCTGAAGTTTCAACATTGCTTGCAAAGTTAGTTGAACCAAAAGAAAATGATAGAATATATGATCCAGCATGTGGATCAGGTTCACTATTATTAAAAGCAGCTAAAGAAGTTAAAGATAAAAAGGTAAGTGTGTATGGACAAGAAAGCAATAGTTCAACATATAATCTATGTAGAATGAATATGTTTTTACATGGCGTCAATGATGCTCATATTGAATGGGGCGATACTTTAGCTAATCCTTTACATTTAGAAAATGATGACTTAATGAAATTTGATGTAATAGTATCTAATCCTCCGTTTTCATTAGACAAATGGGCTAAGGGATTTGAAATAGGAAACACTGAAACGATAAGAGATGGAAAAAAGAAAGATACATTTAAGATGGAAGCATCAATGGATCCATATAATAGATTTGTTTATGGAGTACCTCCAAAAAGTATAGGAGATTACGCATTTGTACAGCATATGTTAAAAAGTTTAGCAGATGATGGACGAATGGCAGTAGTTTTACCTCATGGGGCATTATTTAGAGGTGCATCTGAAGGAAAAATAAGAAAAGGAATATTAGAAGATAATTTAATTGATGCTGTTATTGGTTTACCAGAAAATCTATTTTATGGAGTTTCAATACCAGCCACAATAGTTGTATTTAAAAAGAATAGAGCTAGAAAAGATGTATTATTTATTGAAGCAAGTCGTGAATATGAAAAAGGTAAAAATCAAAATACATTAACAGGTGAAAATATTCAAAAGATATTGGATACATATAAAAATTACAAAGAAGTGGAAAAATATTCTCATGTTGCAACTATGGATGAAATTAAAGAAAATGAATACAACTTAAATATAAAAAGATATGTAGATACTTTTGAAGAGGAAGAAGAAATTGACATAGAAGAAACAAAGAAAAACATAGCTAAAATAAATGAAGAACTTCAAGTATTAGAAAAAGAATTACAAGAATCATTGAAAGAATTAGGATTGTAAAATTTAGAAAATGGAGTAAAGAAATGTATAAATTATTCTCAGAAAAATTTAATATTAGCCATGAAGTAGTAGAAAAATATGGAGCAGTAGATATATCATTAGTTTGCGATATTCCTTTATTTATAGATCCATTATTAATATTTAATAGCAATAAACTTGAATATAAAAAATTACATCAAAATATAATTAAATATTTTCATTTTTTAGCTATTAAAGCTCAAAATAAATTGAACGACTCAGAAATAAAGACATGGTTTACTTTTAAAGAGGTTTGTAATAATTGGTTAGGATATTCTTTAGAAGGAAATAAAGGCTCAGCATTAAATATGGAATTTGCTAAAATATTATATAAAAATATTAGTTTTGTACTTAATAATAATAATATTTCTAAGGGACAGCATGCTGAAAAAATAATGTTACTTTATGATAAAAGTGGAAAAGATAAAATTAGTGATATGACAGTTAATTTAATAAAAGAATATTTATGTACATATACTGAAAAATTTGCACGAAAATATTTGAAAGAAAGTAAAAACTGTAAAATCATACGAGTTGATAAAGTAGGATTTAATTATTTAACTGAAAGTTTTTATTCAAAAGATTATTATTTACCATATATACATGATAAAAACGGAAAAGAGGAGTTTATTATATTAACTCCCAAAGACATTTTAAGAGAAGATGAACCATCTATTAATAAAAAAGACTTTTTGGATAAGATAGATAAAGTTTTGAATTCAATAGATAATGATATTCTAAGATCTCAAGTTGATAATTATATACAAAAAGCAATTGCAGAATATGAAAATGAAATGAATAAGTCTGGAAGAAAAATAAAAAGTGGAACTGAAAAAAAGATAAAAGAAGATAAATATTTGGAAATGGCAAAAGAAAACCCTATTTTATATGATTATTATATTAAAATAAAAGAAGATGAAAAAAGTGAGATACAAAAAGAATGTTCAAACGAAGTAAATGAACAATTAAATAAATTTGTAGAAAATGTAAACATATTTTGTGATGTTGTAAAAGAAAATGGATACAAAGTTGACAAAAAGCTTACAGCTAAAGATGAAACTAGAGAAAGAGTAAAATTTTTCAAACATGTAATAGAAGACTGTGATTTATATAAAAATATGTATGTTAATGGTAAAAGAATATCTACAGAAGATGATTTAAATAGAATGTTTAGACTTGTGTGGATGGGAACAGATTTTAAAGATTCGTACGAAGCAAATAGTGGTAGAGGAGAAGCAGATGTTGTAATATCAAAGGGACAGAATAATCAGTGCATAGCAGAATTTAAACTAGCGAAGAATAGAAATGGATTAACTAAAGTATTTAAACAAGCTGATATATACTGTAAAGCTAATAGATGTACTGAAAAAATCATTGTTATATTTTATTTTGATGAGAAGGAATATAACAATGTACAAAAATGGATAAATGATAATAACCTTGTGAATTTAATTGATAAGGATATTATTTTAATAGATTGTAGAAATGATAACAAACCATCAGGTTCAAAAATAAATTAGGAGAAGTAAAAAATGGAAAGTTGGAAAAAGTTAAAATTAGGGGATTTATTTGAAAGGGTAACGAGAAAAAATACAAATTTGGAAAGTAATAATGTACTAACAATTTCAGCACAATATGGATTAATAAATCAGGAGGAATTCTTTAATAAATCTGTGGCAGGTAAAAATTTGAAAAATTATTATTTACTAAAAAAAGGAGAATTTGCTTATAACAAAAGCTATTCTACTGGATATCCAATGGGAGCAACAAAAATGTTAGAAAAATATGATGAGGGTGTTGTATCAACCTTATACATATGTTTCAGAAGTAAATCAGATTTAGTAAATAAGGAATATTTTAAATATTATTTTGAAAGCAAACAATATTATGATGAACTATCAAAGATAGCACAAGAAGGTGCTAGAAATCATGGATTATTAAATATAAGCGTTGATGATTTTTTTGATATACAAGTAATCTTACCGCCAATAAACGAACAAGAAAAAATAGTAAAATTAATTGAAAAAGTTGATTTAATCAAAAAAAGTGTAAATAAAGAGATAGAAAAAATAGAAAAGGTAAAAGGATATTATCTTAATAAGATTTTTAGTCTGGAAGCCAAAAATATAAAAAAAATAGAAGATATTGCTAGTATTTATATTGGTTTGACGTATACACCAACATATACCAAAGCAGGTATTCCTTTTATATCATGTAAGAATCTAAAAAATGGAAAAATAGATTGGAGTGATTATAATTATATTAGTGAAAAAGAGTTTCAGATGATTACTGATAATGCCAAACCACAAAAAGGTGATATATTATTTGGAAGAGTAGGAACGCTAGGAAAACCAGTAATCCTAGAAGAAAATAAAAAAATATGCATATTCGTAAGTGTTGGATATATTAGAATAAAAGATCAAAGTAAATGTTTAAATGAATTTCTTGCTCAATGGATGAATTCTAGTAATTTTAAAAAAATATTGGAAAAAAAAATAGCAGGTTCTTCACAAAAAAATTTAAATACAGGATGGTTGAAAAAGTTTGAAATTAATCTTCCTACAATGGAAGAACAAGTTAAATGGAGTAAGTTATTGAAAATATATGATAATTATATTAATAATTTGGAGAAAAAGGAAAAAGAATATAATAATATAAGAAAATGTTTAATGCAAAAATTATTAACTGGAAAAATTAGAGTAAAAATATAAATTTAATTTATGGGGGCAAATTAAATGGAAGAAAAAATACCAGTAGCCAATGAAATGTCTACAAGTCAAAGACCAGCTATAGAAGTATTACAAAAATTAGGATATAAATACATATCTGAAGAGGAAAATAAAAAATTAAGAAACTATATTCTAACAGATGTAATATTTAAGGATATATTAGCTAAAAAATTAAATGAAATAAATAGTTATGAATATAAAGGAGAAGAATATAAGTTTTCAGCAAGTACAATAGGACAAGCTATTAAAGATTTAAATGAAGATTTAGTAACTGGACTTATTAGTACAAATGAAAAAATATATGATTTATTAACATTGGGAAAATCTTATCAAGAGAACATGGTAGATGGTACTAAAAGATCTTTTGATATAAAATATATAGACTTTGAACATCCTGAAAATAATGATTTTTATGTTACAGAAGAATTTTCAGTGTTAAGAATGAATGGTAAAGATTATGCAAGACCAGACATTGTATTATTTGTAAATGGAATACCATTAGCAGTAATAGAATGTAAAGATGCAACAGTACCAATAATTCAGGCTATTTCTCAAAATATAAGAAATCAAAAGCCAGATTATATTCCACAACTATTTAAATTTATACAAATAGTTATGGCAGCTAATAAAAACGAAACGAAATATGCTACTTGTGGTACACCAGATAAATTTTGGTCAACATGGAATGAACAATATGTTGAAAAACAAAATGAATTAATAGATAAAACTGTAATTGGTAGACAAGTAACCAAACAAGATAGAGATATAATTTCACTATTTGAAAAGGAAAGATTTTTAGAATTAATAAAAGATTTTATAATATTTGAAGCAGGAACAAAGAAAATATGTAGATATCAACAATATTTTGCAGTAAAAGCAATGTTAGAAAGAATAAAAAATGATAAAAAAGGAGGAGTTGTTTGGCATACACAGGGTTCTGGAAAATCAATAACAATGGTTTATATAACTAAAAAATTAATGGAAGATAAAGAAATACAAAATCCACAAGTAGTTATAGTAACAGATAGGGTAGATTTAGATAAACAAATTCATAAAACATTTAATAGAATTGGAGTAGAAGCAGCAAGAGCAACAACAGGGAACAATTTAACAGAACTAATCAAAAATGAAAAAATAAGAGTTATAACAACAGTTGTAAATAAGTTTGAAACAGTAGTAAAATCAGGAGTTTCAGTAGATGCACCAAATACATTTATTTTAGTTGATGAAGGACATAGAACTCAATATGGTGAAATAAATAGAAGAATGCAAGAAGTATTCAAAGGTGCAATATATATTTCTTTTACAGGAACACCAATTATGAAAAGAGATAGAAATATATTTGATAAATTTGGAGGATTAATACATAAATATTCTTTGGATGATGCATTAAAAGACAAAGCTATAGTGCCATTGATATATGAAGGAAAAATGGTTGACCAAGAAGTTTCAAAAGAAGCTATTGATATGAGACTAGATATGTTAACAAGAAATCTCACAGAAGAACAAAAAACAGATGTAATGAAAAAATGGAGTAGATTTGAAAAGGTTGCTTCATCTGAACAAAGATTAGAATTAATTGCATGGGATATAGCTAAAAATTATAATGAAACATTAAAAGGAACAGGTTTTAATGCAATGCTTGCATGTAACAAAAAAATAGAGGCAGTAAAATATTATAATATTTTTAGAGATGAATTTCCTGAATTAGAAGTTGCAGTTGTAATATCTCCACCTGATATGCGAGAAGGAGAAGGAAGTATTGATGAAGATACTAATGACATTGTAAAGAAATTTTATATTAATGCTCTTTCAAATTATAAAAATGAAGAAGAATATGAGGAAACTATAAAATCTAAATTTATAAACGGAGATATAGATATACTTATTGTTGTAGATAAACTACTTACTGGATTTGATGCACCAAAAGCTTCAACATTATATTTAGATAAACAAATAAAAGAACATAATTTATTACAAGCTATAGCAAGAGTAAACAGACTTTGTGATGGAAAAGATTATGGTTATATAGTTGATTATAGAGGACTATTAGGAGAATTAGATAAAGCATTAACAATGTATCAAGAAGCAGGACTAGAAGAATTTAATGAAGAAGATATTAAATCATCTGTTTATTATATTGATACAGAAATAAACAATATGTTTGAAGCCTATGAAAAACTTAAAGAGATATTTAAAGATATAAAAAATAAAAATGATTTAGAAGAATATGAAGTGCTTCTAGAAGATGAAAAAATAAGAAAGGAATTTTATGATAAACTATGTAAATTTGGAAGTATGTTAGGAATAATTTTACCAAGTGACCAAGCATATTACAAAGTTGGAAAAGAAAAAATAAGTGCATTAAGAAAAGCATTAGCATTTTACCAAAAATTAAGAGCAACAGTAAAGTTAAGATACTCTGAAACTATAGATCATAAAGAATATGAAGCCAAAATGCAAAAGTTATTAGACAATTATGTAGTTGCAAAAGAAATGATGAGAATAACAGAACCAGTAGATATAACAGATGCAGAAAATTTTGATAAAGAATTAGAAAAAATGGGAACAGATAGAGGAAAAGCAGATACTATTAGAACAAGGTTAACAAGAACTATAAGTGAAAAATCAAAAGAAGATCCAGCTTATTATAAGAAATTTTCTACAAGAATTGAAGAAACTATTGAAGCATATAGAAATAGAAGAATTACAGATAGTGAGTATTTACAGAAGATGCAAGACATCAAAGAAGACTTTAGAAAAGGAAACTCTGGAATTGTTTACCCATCTAATATAACAACAGAAAATTCGAGAGCCTTTTATGGAGTAATATATGATAAATTAATTCCAATAATGAAAGAAAATGCTAATATAGAAGAAATTGGAGAAATTGCATTAACTATTCAAAGAGAGATTGAAAGTAAAATAAAAAGAGATTGGCATTATAATACAGATATTCATAATGAAATTGCACAAGCAATAGACGATACAATATTTATGTATGCAACAAGAAAAAATATTAAATTAGATCTTGATGAATTAGACAAACTTATAGAGGAGATTATAAATATAGCACTAATGAAATACTAATTGTTTAGAAAGGGTGAAACATGGAAAAGGATTTTATTGAATCTAATGGAGAAAAGATATATTTTTATGTTCAAAGAAAAAATGTTAAAAATATAAATTTAAAAGTGAATATAGATAAAAAAGTAACTTTGTCGATACCAATGAAAATGTCATTAGATAAAGCAAAAGACTTTGTTAAGAAAAAAGTAAATTGGATAAAAAAGCAACAAGATTTTTATGATACATTTGCTGAACAAAAAGAAAATATAACCTTTGAAAATGGCGAAACAGTTTATTTACTAGGAAAGCAGTATAAAATGAAAATAATTTCAGATAATCATAATAATGTTGATATAAATAATAAATATGTTGAAATTCATATAAAAGAAAAATATATAGATAATAAAAATTATATAAAAAAAGTTTATGAAAAATGGTTAAGGCAATATGCCTTAAATATACTAGAAAAGCTAGTAATAAAATATCAAGATACATTAAAAAAGTATGGGGTAAAAATTCCTAAAATAGAAATAAGACAAATGAAAACAAGATGGGGAAGTTGTTTGCCAGCATGTAATAAAGTTATATTTAATTTAAATTTAATAAAAACTCCAATATGCTGCATAGAATATGTGGTTTTACATGAATTATCACATTTTAAACATCAAAATCATAGTAAAAATTTCTATAATTTTATTACAATATTTATGCCTGATTGGAAAGAACGTAAGAAGATATTAGATGAAGAATTTATGGGGGTAGTATAAACGATATTTGAATGGAGTGTAAGACATGGAAAAATTATTGCAAGAATATAAACAAGAATGTGCGATTTATAGTAAGAAAGCTAGCTTTATATGGAAAGTTGGTTTAGTTATAATTTTTATAATCTACATCAAAATATCATATGAAAGACAAAATTATATTGAAATATTTGTTTTAAGTATGGGATTAGTAGGAGTTTTATATTTTGTATGTTTATATATATTAAAAAAAGCAGCATTAAACAAAATTTATTGTAATGATAAAACGAAAATAAAATCTAAAAATCTTAAAAATTTATTTGAAGAAATAAATAAATATCAAAAGAATTGGATAAGCATTTACTGTAAAAGAAATGGAATAAATCAAATTTCAAAGTTAGAAATTTTAATGAATAGCTTATGCGAAGAAAGAAAAAGTAAAACAATAAGTTATATAAATCCAATAATTATAGGAACACTTACATTTACTATATGGGAAATAGGTTTACAAAAGTTGGATGATAAAATAGGATTTATAAATACAATATTTATAGGTGTTGCGGCAGCAATAGTAATTTCAATTATTATAGGGATTTTAAAAAAAGAGTTTATAGAAAATAAAGATTTTATTTTAGAATTTGACAAATATTCAAGCAATAAAAGATTAGAAAAGCTACTATTATATGAAATATTAAAAGCAAAAAAGTAAAGAGAGGTATAAAAAATGAATGAAGATAATAAGGGTGTAATTTATATTTTAACAAATCCATCTTTTCCTAAATATGTTAAAATTGGGTATTCAGATAATGTTAATAAAAGATTAGAAGAATTAAATAGAAGTGAATGTATACCATTTGCATTTAGATTATATGCATATTATAAAGTTGAAAATAAACTTTCTGATAAAAAAGTTCACGAATTAATAGATGGCTTAAATCCAGAACTAAGAAGCGTAGAAACCATAAATGGAAAAGAAAGAAAAAGAGAATTTTATGCTATGACAAAAGAACAAGCATATGGCATATTAAAATTAATTGCTACTATCAATAATTTAGATAAAAATCTTGTATTAGTTGAACCAACTAGGGAAGAATTAGAAGACCAAGAAGAAGCAGATAAAATTGAAAATATACCACTTAGTCTTGAACAATTCTATATCAATAAAAACAAAAACTTGATAAAACTTCACGAAAAATTATTTAAAGATTTTAAAAAAGTACATAATGAGGTATATGAAGAAGTAAAACCTAATTATATAGCTATAAGAAATGAGAAAGGAAAAAATATATGTGAAGTTCATATATTAAAAAATAAAATTAGAATTAATACTAGAGAGCCTAAAGATGAAACATTATTAATTGGAGAAAAAGTACCAGATACACATTTATGGTCATTAAATTATAGTATATTTTTTGATAATGAAAAAGATATTGATAAAGTAGTTGAAATTCTAAAAGATGTTTATCAACAAATAAAATAATAATTATACTTAAGAGAAGCAAAGTAATAAAGTAAAATTTTTACAGAGTTATTTTGCTTTTTTATTTAGGAAGGAGCATTTAATGGATTTCGTATTAGAGGTATTGAAGCAAGATTATATTTCAAATATTTATATAGGTGTAACGGGAATATTAGTTGCCATAGTTATTTTTATAGCTGAAGTAATAAAAGATCAAAATAATGAATTAAATAAAAAAATAATATTATGTAAAACAAATATAAAAAATTATATCATATATATATTATGTATTTTCTTTTATATGCTAATAATAAATATGTTAAAATACAATAATGAAAATGATATAGGTGACTTTTATAATATTATTTATTTAATAACGCATAGTTTGCTATTAATATTTGTTATAATATCTATTTGTATAACGGGTATGATGTTTAGGGTAACTTTAAGGCTTAATACGGAAAAGGATTATTTTAATAAAGAACTTGAAAAATATATAAATAAAAAAGTTATAAATCTTGAGAGAAGAGCTAATAACCAAAATAATAAAAAGCACAAAAAAGAAGAAATTGAATTTAGAAAATTCTTGAAGGAACAAGAAATATATTTTAATGATGAAACAATAATTAAAGAAAATCCTAAATATGAACCTATTTATCCAGTAAAAAATGGAATAATTGAAAAATATGACTATAAAAAATTAATTGATTTAGCTAACTATTTTAATAATCAAAAAATAACTGAAGAAAATTATTCAGTAGATAATAAAAATATTGTATATATTCCAAATTATATAGGAAAAAAAGTTAGTAAAAAAGAACCAGTTTTTTATTGTTTAAAGCAATATAAAAATATTTTTAATAACCTTAGTGATATGGTTATTTATACAGATAATAGACTATTTATAGATGATGAAATTAAATTAATTAATACGGCTTTATTTAACATGGCATCTGAGTATGAAGAACCAGATGCATATGATGAAAATAGTAGATTATACAATTATTTTAAATATTTATATGATAATAAACTTTATGGAATAAAGTCTTTAGCATTAGTTAATATTGAAGAATATTATAGAAAAATATATAATAATTATTCAAAAAATAGACAATTTACACGATTTTTAGATTTATTATCTTTTCTTGCATATTCTAATGATGATTATGATGACTTTGAATATATAAATAACATAGAACTTTATTTATATATACATCAATTAGATGAGAAAGAAAAAGATGTAAAGAAAATAGCGTACAATTTTGCAAATAATATGTTTAGATTTAACTTATATTTAGTAAAGAAAAATTCAGATATAAGATATTATGATAATTTAATGGCGATTTTGTTAAAATTTATTATATATTTAATTAAGACATCTAATTATGAGGCTATTGATGTTTTACTGGATAATATATTAATGGAAAGAATTAATTATAAAAACAACGAATTCGATGAATATGATATTGTAAACTTTCAATTTTCTTGTGGAATTATATATTGTTTAATTATGATGTCAAATCATAATATGTTAAACTCTCAATTTTTAACAACGATTAAGCGATTAATAAATTATGTGGAAAACTTTTTAATTAATTTGTACGATGCATGGGATACAATAATATATTTTAAGAAATATTTTAATAAAAAAACTTGTGTACAAAAAGTTTATAATAATTTTGATTTTGAATTTGAGGATCATGAATACCGAAATAGTTGGGGTGGATGCTGTATTGATACTACATTGGTTCTTAAAGAATTTTTGTTTATTTTTGAAATTGATTTTGCAAATGTTAATTCAATAGATAAAAAACAAATTAGTAGAAAAGATAAATATTTTTATAAAAATCTTCTTAATTTAATAAATTCAAATGAAATTACTGAATTAGAGAAATTCTTAACAGTGAAATATGATAATAGTTATATTGTAGATGCAATAAATGTTGCTATTAGTGAAGCTGAAAATAAAGAAAAAGAATATAATAGAATTAATAAACTTGATTATAATAAAGTAAAAAAATTTATGGAACTAATTAAACAAAACATTCAAAAGGAAAGTAGCTTTACTAATTCATTAAAAAAATATAATAAGATTAAAGAAAGTAAAATTAAGTTAAAAGAAGTATTTGGAATTAATCAATTAATTCCTAGAGAACTTTTCTTTGATGAGGTTGTTGGATATGAGAATATTGCTAATAGCTATAGTGGAGCTTTAAATATTGGAATAGCCAAAGAATATGTTAAGAAGTTAGAAAATAAATCTACTAAATCAACAGAAGGTTTTGAAAAAGTATTAGATAGGATTGATAATTTAGAAGATTATATTATAGTATCGAATTATTTAAGTAAACGTTATTTTAATAAATTTGATTATGATTATAAAGAAAATATAATTATATACAAGAATAAAAAAATTCCAATAATTAATATACCTCAAATTAATGGAATATTTCTTTTAAAGAAAGATGATTTACCTATAATAAATTTTTGTGATTTTGATGAAGAGTGGAATTCAAAATTTATTAACAATAGTTTATATTTTGAATTTGTGGATTGTTCAGAAAATGAAACTTTAAGAAAAAAAATAATAGAGAATTCAACATGGTTAAAAGAAAAGGGCACTATTGCTGAACAAGATAATTATTTAAAGGAATGTTGTAGAATACGTTTATATTTAGCATATACAATTACTCAAAATGAGAATGCTACTATTATTAAATTTGAAAATGAATAAAAATGTTTCAAAGTGCAATTTCTAAATTTTAAAGTACAAAATTGCACTTTAAATTATATATAACAAAAAAGCATTATTTATTTTGGAATATTAAGAACACTTTTAGAATTGTTTATTACAATATAGTGGTTGATTTAAAAGTATATAATAAGATAAATATGAATATGAAGTAAAGATTGCTTCTAAAAATAAAAGGTTAAAATAGAGGAGTATTCAGATATAGTTTTGAGAGATATATTTGAAAGAAAAGTTGTAGATAGAGTGAAGATATGATTCATATTACAGGTGATTGCCACAGTGATTTTTCACGATTTGACATTGATAAATTTTCCATACAAAATGAAATGAGTAAAAATGATTATTTATTATATGTGATGACTTTGGAGAAGTATGGAATTACTTAGTAGAGAGCACATATGAAAAATATTGGTTAGACTGGTTAGATGAAAGAAATTTTACTACTTTATTTGTAGATGGAAATCACGAAAATTTTACAAGATTATATAACTATCCCGTAGAAGAATGGCATGGTGGAAAAGTACATAAAATAAGGAATTCAGTACTACATTTAATGCGTGGAGAAATATTTGATATAGATAATAAAAAGTTTTTTACATTTGGAGGAGCTAAATCACATGACATACAAGATGGAATACTAAATTTAGATGAAGAAGAAAAGATATATACATTTAGAAAAAGAGGAGCATTTTTTAGGATAAGAGATTATTCTTGGTGGAATTTAGAAATGCCAACAAAAGAAGAAATGGAAAATGGAATAAGAAATTTAGAAAAAGTAAATTTTAAGATAGATTATATTATAACCCATTGTTGTCCTACCAGTGTACAAGCCATACTTAGTGGAGGATTGTATAAAAAAGATTGTTTAACAGATTATTTGCAGAAAATTTCAGAAAAATGTAAACTTAAGAAATGGTATTTTGGTCATTATCATGAGAATAGACAAGTTAATTCACAGTTTATTTTACTTTATGAAGATATAGTACCATTGAAATATGAGAGTATATTTTAAATAAAAAATGTCGCTTTAGAGAAAAAAATGTCGCTTTTAAGCGATATTTTTTATGACTTAAAATTAAAATAGTTTTATAAATTGATAATTTTGCAAGAAATAGATACTCAAAAATTCTAATATAAAACAATGATATTTAACATAAAAACGAATAAAAAATGCAAAAATACAAAAAATATTATTAAAATTGGTTTACTTTTTTACAAAAATAGCATATAATATATAAGAGAGGTGACCGAAATGCTAGTTGAATTTAGTGTGAAAAATTTCATGTCATTTAAAGATAAAGTAACCTTTAGTATGGAAGCAGCAACAGGAACAGAAAATGAAGAAAATATAATAAGTATACCAAATATCAATGAAAGAATTTTAAAAAGTACAGCAATATATGGAGCTAATGCATCAGGAAAAACAAATTTAATAAAAGCATTTACAGCTGCGATATTAATGGTAAGAAAATCCAATAATAGACAAGTGGGAGAAAAATTAATGGAAATGGAACCATTTGCCTTTGATGAAAAAGCTAAAGTAGAACCTTGTGAATTTGAGTTTGTTTTTTATGCAAAAGAAATGAAATATATATATGGATTTATAGCAGATAAAGAAAAAGTATATGAAGAATATTTATATCAGTACTTTACAGCAAAACCAACAAGAATATTTGAAAGAACTAATGTAAATGAATATAAATTCCTACAGTCAGATGAAGGAAAATTAAATGCTATAAAAACACAAAATATAGATAACAAATTGTTTTTAGCTACAGCAACAACATGGAATTATGATAAAACAAAAGAACCATATTTGTGGTTTGCAAAAAATATAGACACATATTCTGGAGGAATGATATTAAATGATTTTGTAGTAGAGTCATATAGCAAAGATGAAGGAGAAGAATTAAAGAAATTCACATTAAAGTTATTAAATGAAGCAGACATTGTAATAAAAGATTTTAGTGTAGAAATCGAAGAACGTGATGTAGATAATAATATGTTAATGTTATTAAAGAACTTTAATATTCCTTCACAAATGTTGCCACAAAAGCAGAGAGATGTAAAAATAGAAATGACACATGAGATTACTAATGATGAAGGAAATATGAAAAACTATGAATTAAACTTTAACAATGAATCTTCAGGAACACAAATTTTATTTTCATTTGCTCCAATACTAAAAGATGTTTTTGAAAATGGAAAAATATTAGTAATAGATGAAATAGAAAGAAGTTTGCATCCTAGTTTAGTAGAAATGATTATTAAATTTTTCCATAATCCAAAGATAAATAAAGGTAATGCGCAGCTAATATTCAATACTCATGATACAAACTTATTATCTTTAGATATATTTAGAAGAGACCAGATATGGTTTGCAGAAAAAGATCCAAAGAAAGGGGCTACTGATTTATATCCTCTTGATGACTTCTCAGTTAGAAAAAATGAGAATATCCAAAAAGGATATTTAAATGGAAGATATGGAGCAATTCCTTTTGTAGCTATGGGTAATAGCTTATGGGAAGATTAGAAGGATTTAAACAAAGAGGTAGAAACCGACAAAGTAGGAAACGAAATCCTATTATAGTAATAGGATGTGAAGGTGCAAACAAAACAGAAGAAATTTACTTTAAAAATTTTAATACTAGAAGATGTATTATAAAGTTTTCTACAGGAAATAGTACAGATCCAGTTGGAATTGTTAAGGATTTAATAAAATTTATAGATAATGAAATTGGAAGAGAAGATGGTGACAAATATTATGTCATACTAGATACAGATGTAAATCAAAATAAGCAAAGTCAGATTGATAAAGCAAAGAAAATAGCTTTGGATAATGGAGTTGAATTTATAACTTCAACTCCAACGTTTGAATATTGGTACATGTTACATTTTGAATATACAACAAAGACATACCATTCAAGTGACGAAGTTCAAAATGATATAAAAGATAAAATAAAAGGATATACCAAAAATATGAATACATATCCTATTTTAAAAGATAAAACAGATAATGCTATAAAAAATGCTAAAAAGGTTGAAAAGCATCATTTGGATTTAGGACAAGCTTTAGATAACGAAAATTGCAATCCTTATACAGCAGCATATAAAGTTGTAGAAGAATTAATAAAAAGAAATAATTGATACAGATGAAAAGCAAAGTATGAAAGTAATTTTTAAAATTACAGGATTATTTTGCTTTTTAAAAAATTTAAAATTTGTAACAAAGAATAAAATATAAGTTAGGATGTGAACTATAAATGGTATTAAGAGGAAAAGTAAAAAAATTGGTTTTAAAATCAAGAGAAGCAGCATTATTAGCAGTTTCTATATATAATAATCCGCAAACAGTATTTAAAACATATGCATATATAGTAAATATGTGTATTGCTTGGACATCTTTATTTCATGCAATTTTTGAAAAAAGAAAAATAAAATATTTTTACAAGAAAGATACGAAAAAGTTAGAATATGAAAGAGTTGACGGAGAATATAAAGCATGGGAATTATCTACATGTTGTAAGCAATACTATGGAGAAATTATGAATCCTGCAAGAGCAAACCTTGAGACATTGATAAAACTTAGAAACAAAATAGAACATAGGTTTTTGCCGGAATTAGATTCTCATGTTTTTGGAGAATGTCAGTCTTGTCTTTTTAATTATGAAAAATTGTTGATTAGTGAATTTGGAGATGAACATGCTATAAATAGTAGTTTAGCATTTGGATTACAATTTTCCGAAGTTTATGAAGAAGAACAAATAAAATCCATGAAAAGTATGAAGGCTAAGGAAGTTCAAACTATACAAAAATATATGGATGAATATAGAAAAGAATATAGTGACGAAATATTAGAGTCAATGGAATATTCTTTTAGGGTATTTTTGATACCACAAACAGGAAATAATATTAATTCAGCAGATAGATCTATAGAGTTTATCAAAAAAAGTGATTTAAGTGAAGAACAATACAAAAATTTGAAAAAAGATATTACTTTAATTAAAAATAGGAAAATTCCAGTATCTAATGATGACAAAATGAAAGTAGGAGGAGTTGTAAAAAGGGTTAATGAGAAAGTTGATTTTGATTTTAAGCAACATCATCATACATATTGCTGGAGATATTATGAAGTTAGACCACAAAAGGGAGCAAGAAATCCAGAATGCACAGATACTAGATATTGTAATTATGATAGAGTACATGATGATTATGTATATACAAATGCTTGGGTAAATAAATTGGTAAAGGAATTATCGGATGAGAGCATTAGAAATGAAATATTTTCATGTAGGGGAATAAAAAAATAAAGTCCGACCAAAATCGGACTTTTAATATTATTTCATTTCTTGTAATTTTATACAATCACTGAAACCACACTTATAATATTTCTCATTCCAATAAATACAATAATTTAGAATTTCTTCTCTAAAATCATCAAGAATATCAGAAACATAATCAGAATCCTTGTCTGGAATAACATCAAGAAGCTTTTCGCAAAAAGTATCATATTTAAGAGCATGTTTTCTATCTTCATCAGTCAAATTACTTTCTAATTTTTCAAATCTAAAGTCCATCCAATCTTGTAATAATTCATCATCACTATCATTTTTATTCATATTATTAAAACAACAAAAACATTTTTTATTCATAATCAAAACCTCCATAAATTTATTAAAATAATTGGGCTCAAAATGGGCACACAGCTGACCAAAAATAACCCAAAATCACATAAATTTACAAAGTTAAAAAATTGGGCACACCAAATATACCAATAAATACAACTCAAAGCTAGATTTACCAATACTTTACGAGCTTTACTCATAACCCGAAGGTCATCACAATTAAAAGAAAGGTTTAATAAAAATTATTTACATAGAGGTAAGAAATTCCTAAGAAAAAGCAATATTACCAATAACTGTAAAGAATGTTGTGATATTGTAATTTTTTGACTTTTATAATAATATAAAGGTATTATATGACAAAAATAGAGATATATCATATATGTAAGATGATACTGCAGACAAAGAAATGGAAAGAAAATTTATAAATGCAATAAATAAAGTATTAAATAAGTAAATATAAAGTAGGAGAAAATATGAATAAAAAAGACTATGAAAATAAAATATATAAATTAACACAAGAAATATTAGATGATGAAATATTAATAGAAATAAAAAAGCAAAGAAGAGAAGAAATAAAAAGGCAATTAAAATTAAATATAAAAGAACAAACAAAAAAAGATTTAGAAAGAGAGCTTAGTTTTATAGATACAGATGAGAAAATTAAAAAATTGGTAAAATACAATCACTCTAAAAATTTTTTAATGGACATTGAACCAAATGAAAAAGTAGTATTAGTAATGGGGATTAATCCAGGTGGTGGTTCTGAAATTATAAAACATTCTGAGATAACAAATGATTCAATATTATTTATAAAAGGCGAAGATTTAGAGGATGAAGAAAAAAATAGTTTGAAAATTTTCAACAAATGCTATGTTTTTACACATGGATATCATAAAGCAAATTATGAAATTTTTAAAAAGATTAATGCGAGGGCACATTGGGCAAAAGATAACTATTTATCTGAAGATGAAATTTGTAAAATAGTAAAAAATTCTGCTGAATACAATGGTATAGATTTTAAAAGTTTAGATATAAAAAAGATAAGTCAAGCAATCGAAAATATGCAAAAAAATGAAAGAGACCAAAATAATGGACCTTATGTTATGTTTCGGGGATTTAATTTGGTATAGTGATGGAATACAAGAAAATTTAAAAAAATCTTTAAGAATGAAGAAAAGTTATTTTTATGAAAATATCAAAAAAATTATGGAACTTAATATTGCTTATTATAATCCAAAGCTGATTGTTGTTACAAATGCTTTTGCGTCAGATTTAATTAAGAAAGCTGTATCAAATGAAGAATTAAATAAAAATAGAGACTATAAAGATGTTTTGTACTATAAAAATGTTCCAATAATATTATCTGGTATGGTTTCTGGAAGAAGAAGTATGGATACTTATTCAAGAGCAAGACTAGAAGATAGAATCAAAGAAATTTATGAAAATGTTAAAAATGATGAATGAAACGAAATGAAAAATTAAGTTTAAAATATATACTAAAAAACCTGTTTCACATGACGAATATGTGGTATATTATCCCTAATAAAAACCTCAATCACATCCACACGAACAAAAAGATGACGAAGATTGTGGCTGTACAAATAATACTGACAAGCTTTAAACAGATGGTTTTGCTTATTTTTATCAACAGCATCAATAGGAGAACCATATTTAAAGCTTGTCCTAGTTTTCACCTCAATAAAAACCAACTCGTTTTTAGAAATATCTTTAGCAATAATATCAATCTCACCCTGATAACAAGAAAAATTTCGTTCAATAATAATATAATTAAATTTTTTCAAATATTCACAAGCTAAATCCTCACCATATTTACCAGTCACTTGTTTAAAATACATACATAACCACCTGCCACTTTCTTTATATAACCGTCTAATTCTAATAAAAATAAATCATTAGAAATTTGAGAAATCGGTTTAGAAGTTTTTTTACAAAGTTCATTAATCGATATAGGTTCTAGTGTTATTAAGTCATAAATATAGGATAATTTAGAATTTTTTAATTCCTTTTTATTTTGCGTATTTAAAGACGTTAAATTATTATCAGATTGAATATTAGAAGGCATTGAAGAATGAAAATTAAGATGATGATCCAATGATGAATTTACAAAAGATTTAGTATTAGAAGATTTCACAAAGCCTGAAGATTTCTTAGCACTTTCAAAAATTTCATAATCAACATCCAAAGAATCCAAATCTAATTTTTGTATAGTATTTAATTTTTTAGACAATTTCTTTAAAGATTTAAATTCTTGAAGGATATCTTCAGTACAATTAACGAGAATAGCACCGTTCTTAATCAATCTATTAGTACCTGTCCCATGAGAATTCCAGATTTCATGTGGCAAAGCAAAAACTTTTTTATCTTGCGAAATAGCTAATTTTGCAGTGACACTTGTACCACTTCTATGAACAGCTTCTATCACTAGAATACCTAAAGATAATCCACTAACAATGCGATTTCTTTCCAAAAAATAATTGGATTGGCATTTTGTATCAGGAGGATATTCACTAACGATTAATCCACCAAAATCTAAAATTTTTTTATATAAATCTATATTTTCTGGAGGGAAAATATGATTGAACCCATTTCCAAGAACGGCAATTGTTTTACCAAGTTGATTATAGGAATATAAATGTGCCACTGTATCAATACCGTTCTGCTAACCCACTAGTAATTGTAATACCGCAACTGAGATAGTTCGTAAGAAAATTTCTGTGCTAAAAGTCTGCCGTTTTTTGTACATTTACGAGAACCAATGATTGCAATCATCGGGTTGTTCAATAAATCCATATTTCCTTCTAAATATAAAATTTGTGGTGGATTAGGTATTTTCCTTAACTGTTTGGGATATAGTTTTTCATTTATTTTAATCTTTTTTATAAAATCACTCCTTTATCGTAAAAATTGTTATTTCTAATAGTAAGCAAATATTAAGAATATACAAATATCAAGAATGAACAAATATTTTAAACATTTCAAAGTTAGCTTATTTACAAATAAAAAATTTTATTATCGACACCAATATTTCCTATCTAAATTCCTGTATTGTATAGCTTCTGCTAAATGGTATGTTTTTATATTAATAGAATTATCTAAATCAGCAATCGTTCTTGCAACCTTTAGAATTCTACTGTAGGCTCTGGCACTAAGACCAAGTTGATTAAAAGCCGTTTCCAAAATTTGTTTACTTTTAGGAGAAAGTTTACAATATTTGGATATTAATTTTGGGGTCAGTTCCGAATTGGAAAAAATATGATGTTCTTTATAACGATTGACTTGTATCTCTCGAGCGTTATTCACTCTTTTTCTGATTTCATCAGAAGATTCTGAAGGGGAATCATTTCCTAATTTTTGATAATTTACACTTTCCACTTCTATATGAATATCGATTCTATCTAAAAGTGGACCACTTATTTTATGAATATATTTTTGAATTTGATCTTCACGACAGGTACATTGCTTTTCTTTTGAGCCATAATATCCACATGGACATGGATTCATGCTGGCTATAAACATGAAATTACAAGGATAGGTGGTGGAAAAATCAACACGACTAATGGTTACCGTTTTATCTTCTAAAGGTCCTCGTAAGACTTCTAATGTAGATTTGTTAAATTCTGGTAATTCATCGAGAAATAAAACACCAAAATGAGCCAAACTGATTTCACCAGGCTTTGGAATTCTGCCACCTCCTACTAAAGAAGTTTCTGTAATCGTATGGTGAGGACTTCTGAAAGGTCTTTTGAAAATGAAGGGGCTATCTTCAGATAATAAACCAGAAATGCTATGAATTTTTGTGATTTCTAAAGCTTCATCAAAAGTTAAATCAGGTAAGATTGAAGGAAGTCTTCGAGCTAACATGGTTTTTCCAGAACCAGGACTACCAATTAAAAGGCAATTGTGTCCACCTGCTGCTGATATTTCTAGAGCACGTTTAACATTTTCCTGTCCTTTGACTTCTGAGAAGTCGAATTCATAAGTAGTGTTTGTGTTAGAAATAAAATGAGATGTTGGTTCAGGAGAAATAATGAAGTGACCATTGAGATAATCAATGATTTCGTTTAGATTAGAAACAGGTATTATTTCAAGTCCATCAATAATAGAGGCTTCTTTAGCATTTGCTATTGGTAAAAGAATACGTTTCATTCCTAAACGTTTGGCTTCTATACAAATAGGTAAGATACCTTTGATGGGACAAATAAAGCCATCTAAGGAAAGTTCACCGACTAAAATGGTATTCGTTAAGTCTGCATTATAAATATATCCATTAGCAATTAAAATGCCAACGGCAATAGGTAAATCAAAAATAGATCCTTCTTTTTTAGTATTTGCAGGAGCGAGATTTACGACAATTTTTCTGCTAAGAAATTCAGATGTGGAATTTTTAATGGCCGTTTTGACTCTTTCTTTTGCCTCTCGAATGCTAGTATCTGGTAAGCCGACAATTTCAAAAGAAGGCATACCAGCAGATATGTCTACTTGTATATTGACTAAATAACCTTGCAATCCATGTAATGCAAGACTTTTTACAATTGATAACATTGCATCATCCTTTCATATTATTTTAAATAAAAATATAATGATAAATTAATAGAAAATGGAGAGAAAAAAACAATAAAGGGAACGGTAAGATATAAAATAACAATTTAAAATGATAATAGATTTAAAAAATTAATGTAAAAATATATGTGATTAAAATAATAATTTCGTGAATTAATGAATAAAGTATATATTGTTTTCCAAATTCTGTCAACACTTTCCTATAATTTTTTACAAAAACGTAAAAAAATTGTCGAATTATATAGTTTAGTTACAAAATTCGACAAATTATTTGTTTAGCATTTAGTATAATAATTTAGGAGGAATTATAACATTAGGACTTCTAGGTGGAGGATGTTATTGGGGATATAAGAAATATAAGACAAAACATAAATAATAGAATATGTGTGTTATTTAATATAAAATTGATAAATTTTGTAAAATATGATATAAAAATAATAAATTTAATAGAAAAATTATAAGTTGTTTTTTGCTCCGGGCCCACAGTGACGGCAATAAGAGGGAGATTCCAAGAGATACGGCTCTTGGAATCTTTAAGTAAAAAGGAGATAAGTATGTTAAATTGGAACGAATATTATAAAAAAACTGAACTAGAAAATCCTAGCATCATATTAAAAAAATTTTTTGAAATGAAATTAGATAATACTACATTGAAAAGAGCTATTGATTTAGGATGTGGTTCTGGAAATGATACAATATATTTATTGAAGAAAAATTATTTTGTAACAGCAGTAGATAAAGAGCAAGATGTTATAGATATCATAAAAAATAGAATATCTGATGCGTCTAATTTAAAGTTTATTATAGAAAAATTTGAAAATATCAGACTAGAAAAAGAACAAGCAGATTTAGTAGTTTCAAATCTTAGTATATATTTTTGCAATCCAAAGTTTTTTGAAAAATTTTGTAATGAATTTACTAATGCTATCTCAAAAAATGGATATTTTGTAGGAAATTTTTTAGGAAAAGAAGACGAATGGAGTAAAGACTTTAATAGAACATTTGTGAATGAAAAGGAAATAAAAGATATATTTAAAGATTTTAATATAATATATTTTAATGAAAAAAAGTACAAAAAAATAACAGCAAAAGGAAATATGAAATTTTGGCATGTTTATGAAATTATAGCTAAAAAACTGTAAATATATAGAATTTTATAGAAAGTTTTATATATCGCTAGTGAAATAAAATCTAAATAATAAATATTTAGATTTCATTTCGAATATTTTATAATTTCAATTCCATAGGTGTAAATCGTATGCCATCTACAACCTGTTCAGAAGAAACATCAATAAAACCAAATTTATGATATACCTCCACAGCATAAGGAGAAGAATTAACAGTAATCGTTTTTAAAAAAGGAATTTTTTCTTTACATATTTGTATAATATAATCAAATAAATTTCTAGCAATACCTTGTTTATGATATTGTTTATCCACAAATAATAACGAAATGTGGACAAAATCTTTAACAGCAATCATACCTACAATAATATCATTAACAAAACATCCGTAAAAATATAAAGAAACGTTAGAATATTGTTCTGACATATTATTTATATCAATAAATTTATAAAATGATGTAACTCCTTCTTCAGAATAATAAGGTGCTTCGAATTCATCAAAAACTTTACGTACTAAGTTTAAAGTTTCTGGTAGTTCTTCTTGTTTGATTTCTCTATATTCCAATTGAAAAGTTTTTTCCATCAAATACATATTTTCCTCATTTAAAACCTTTTGATTATCTTTATATCGATATCCTAATTTATAATAAAACTCATGAGCAGTAATAGAAGCTGGAATAATTAACTTTTTAAAATTAGAATGAATAGCATAATCTTCAATCGCTTTAATCAAAAGACGACCAATACCTTCACCATGATTCTCAGGTTTTACAAAAACAGTTAAAATATAATATTCATCTGGATTGTACCAAGAAACATCTATTCCAGCAGTGCCAACAACTTCATTATCTTTTAGAGCAACAAATACTTTTTTTCTGTTTTTTAAGGCATCTTTTAATTTTTCTACTGTAAAGTCCTTTGCCATTTCTTGTGCTTTTTCTATACCATAATCTTTTACATTAATTTCTAATAAATTTCTAATGACAATTGTTGAAATTTGTTTAATATATGTTTCATTATATTCTTTAATTTCAATCATTTTATCAGCTCCTACAAATTATTTTTTAGTAACAGCTGTTTTAATCTAAAACCTCTTCCATGATGAAATGTCCAACCCAAGAATCATTGCCATATCTATTTCTTAACCAGTAAGAAACGTATAGTGATTCTATTTCTGTATCTTCTAATAAAGAATCATATGCTAATACAAAATTACCATCAGTATCAAATTCTAAAATATCAATATCGATAATTGAACTGTCTACTGGAATTTTGTCCATTGTTGCTCCTAATTTTTCATAGGCTTCACTTGTTGTTTCATTATTCCATTCTCCAGTAGCATTTGGATATATCTCCTCATATGTAGAATGCAATTCAAAAAATTTTTTCCCTTTTATTAAATCACCTGTGCTAAGAGTTATCCAATCATCTGATAATCCTTCACCTTTCAATTTTTGATTAATCGTTTTTTCTAAATAATTTGCCCAATATTCATATGTTTCTTCATCTGGATCACTCCATGTTAAGTCTGCATATATGAATTTTAAATACTCTGAAGCTGCATCAATAAATTCTTGATCGGGGTAATCTATAAAACTCTCTATCATATATTCTCCATCTCTCGAATTTTCTACTAATGTTTTTATATCCCCTGACTTTACTGCTTCTAATAAAACTACTTCTTTTTTCCATATTTCTTTTGCCATTTCTAAATATGTGCTATTTGTCTCATTTTGATTACTGATATAATCAGTTGTTTCGCTTCCATTTGCTAAATCAGTTTCTTTTTCTTCATTCTTAATTTTAAAAACTACTGCAACTGTAATTGCAATAATTAGTAATACTATAATTATTATAGTTATTAAAATAGTATTTTTACTAAATTTCATTTAATCCCCTCCTTATTACTCATAATATCATTTATATAAAAAAATGTAAATATTTTTATCAAATACTATGTGAAGGTTTTATCAAGTGTGTTGATTTCCAGTATTTATCTATAAACTGTTTGAACAATTTTTTAGTTAAATGAAATTACAATTATACACTTTTCAAAAGATATAACAAATTAGAGTGGAATACATCAATTTAGATAATCTATATCTAGAAGACAAATTGATAAGTATACCAAACTTCTCTTACACTTATATCACCTCTTTTTCACCTAAATCTTCAGAAAACCTTAGTAAATATCCATCTGGATCTTGTACTAAAAATTCTTTATTTCCAAGCAATTTATTATCTTGTCTATACCAGTTTTCCTCAATATCAAAGGCAATTGGATAGTTATGTTCTTTTAATTTTGAATAAATTCTATCAACAGAATCCACTTCTAATTGAAAATTGATACCATTTCCAAAAGGATAGGTAAGAGGAGCTAATTCCCATTTCTCATTATCAGATAATTCTTGTAACATAAATTGAATATCTCCCATTGAAAGAAATACAAATTTATTTTCAGGTCTTTCATATTCTACTTTAAATCCTAAGGTTTTGTAGAATGAAAGACTATTTTCTAAATTACTTACAGAAAGTTCAGGAATATTTTTACTAAATACAAAATCAGCATCATTTCGAATGATTTTACTTTCAAAAAAGCGTTCTTGAAATTCTGTTAATGCTCTAATTTCTTCGTTTGAGTAATTTCTATCTTCTGGAGCAACAATTAATTTATCATCATTATCATTTGTTCTATGAATAATGGCAATGCATTTTCCTTTAAAAGTTTCCAAAGGTTCAAATACACCTAATATATAGCAGTCCAATTCTTCATTGTCTCCACTCATGGTATTTGGAACATATCCATAATTCAAAGGATATATATGATTTGGGTATTTTTCAGAATGTCTACTGCCTAATGGCTTATCAATGATAACATCGACTGTTTTACCTAAAAAATCTTTACTATTTGTCATTTTAATATTTCTTCCTTTATTAAAAAATATATATTTGTAATCAAAGTATATTATGAAACTTTATAAAATTCAATAATTTTCTAAATATTTACATTCCATTTTATCCGTGATACAATAGGCACAGAAAATATAAGAGAGAAATTGTGTTGCAGGATGATAAAAAAGATGCATAGGAAAGGAAAGTGAACAGAATGAAAATATTAATGGGAACAAAGAATCAAGGAAAAATAGAAGGCGTAAAAAGAGCTTTTGAAAGATATTTTGATAATGTTGAGATAGAAGGAATACCAGTTGATTCAGAAGTAGGAGCACAACCTATTAATAAAGAAATTATTATCGGTGCGAGAAACAGAGTAAAAAATGTAAAAGAATATGCTAAGAAAAATAACATAGATGTAGATTATTATGTAGCAAGTGAAGCAGGGATTACAGACTTATTAGATGAGTGGATAGATATTAATACAGTTGTGATTGAAAATAAGGAAGGAAAACAAAGTGTAGGAACCAGTCAAGGATTTCCTATTGATGCAAAATATAGAGATGAAATAACGAGTACTGAACTTGGAAAAGTCATGGATAGAATCTTTAAAAGCCATGGATTAAATACTGGAAAAGGTGGAATTAGTATTTTAACACATGATGAAATATCTAGAATTGATTTAACAGAAAATGCGTGTATTATGGCTTTAATTAAATTTATTAACCAAGGAATATGGGAATAAATACTTTGTGAAAAATATCCAGATGTAAAACAAACTTATCGATTTGAATTAATAGAAGAATAAATAAAAATAAAAGGAGTAATGATTATGAAAATATTAGTGATTTGTAGCAAGACATTTTATAATCGAATTGAACCAATTAAACAAAAATTAGAAGAGATGGGACATAGTATAGAATTACCAAATTCATATGACAATCCAGGAGCTGAAAAAGAAGCTTGGGAGTTAGGAGATAAGGCACATTCTGAGTTTAAGAAAAGAATGTTTCAACGAAGTGAAGCAACTATTTCAAATATGGATGCTGTGTTAACTTTAAACTTTGATAAAAATGGGCAACAAAACTATATTGGTGGAGCAACTTTCTTAGAACTATATGAAGCTTTTATGAAAGGTAAAAAAATCTATATGTATAACCCAATTCCAGAAGGTATGTTATATGATGAAATATCAGGATTTTCACCAATTATTATAAATGGTAATTTGGATTTAGTAAAATAGAAAAATAAAATATAGGAGTAACAAACATGGAAGAACTAATAGATGTTTTAAATGAAGATGGAACAAAAACCGGAAAAGTTGTAACAAGAAAAGAAGTACATGAAAAAGGCTTATGGCATAGAATTGTTGTCATTGCAATCATTGATAAAGAAGGACATATATTGATGCAACAAAGAGCCAAAGATAAAGAAACCAATCCAGGAAAATGGGATGTATCTGTTGCAGGACATGTATCAGCAGGACAATCTTCTATAGAAGCAGCCATTAGAGAAGTAAAGGAAGAAATTGGAATTGATTTAGAAGAAAAAGACTTACAATATATGCTAACTTATCAAACAGGAAGAAAAGTAAAAGAACATTTCTATGCAAATCATATTTTTGATTTTTACTTGGTAAAAACAGAAGTGATAGATGTATCAAAAATTAAGATACAAGAGAGTGAAGTAGAACAAGTAAAATTGTGTAATTTAGAAGAAGTAAAAAATATGATTTCTAATAAGTTAGTAGTAGAAAGAAAACCAGTATATGAAATATTAATAAAATATTTAAAATAAGATAAAACCAGATATATAATCTGGTTTTATCTTGTATAATCTCGAGAATATTTTTTCTTTAATTGAGATAGTTTATCACTATTTATGTAATCATCAATATCAGATTCAACAAATCCCATAGAATGTTCTTTAGTTTTAAATATTTTATTTTGAATTGCATAAAGTCTACCAAAATAATTTAAAAGAAATTTTTCACAAGGGTCACCTTTTGCAATTTGACTAGTTAAATTCTTATAATTTTGATAATCGCTAAATTGTTGTGTAACCACTCTATCTTTCTCAGTACTATCCATTCTAGATAAAAAAGATTTAGGTGCAATTTCTCTAATTCTTTGTATAAATCCTCTAATTTTAACTTTATCAGAAGGATCTGGTATTTCTAAAGGTTGGATAGCTTTCCCTTTTAATTTATTATGTGCAGAATGTCCATAGTTTCCTTCTTCATATTCATGTTTTGATTGCAACTGACATTCTATTTTCCCAAAAGGTGTATTAATGTATATAAAGTTAGCAACAAAACCATTTTCTGTTCTCATTTCTTTTGAGTCAGGAGATAAGCTTATTCCTAATTTTTCAAATCGAGGATTATCAAGAAATAGAGAGTTTACTTGTTTAGTTAATATAGCTAAATCCAACTTATCATATATTCTTGATGTAAAATCATCTAGTATTGTAAAGAAATTCATTTTTTTGTTTTTCAAATCATCGTCATCAACTAAAGATTCTTCATCCCTTGCAGCTACAATAAAATTGATGCAATTATCAATATCAGCGATTTGTTTTTGATAGTATTCTCTTAAATTTGTAGCATTAGGATGAACTAAAGAAAGAATTCTTTCTAGTAATGCTTTACAATGTTGATAATATTCAAGTTTTGTAGTTTCATATTTATATTTTATGGGTTTTACATATTCATCTTCGATTAATTTTGACTTAAATTCTTGCATTTCTTTCAATAATTCAAGATTTTGTGATTTTTCACTAATTAATTCTGTTAATTCTGGGTCATTTGAATATGATACAGGAGGTCTGCTATATAAAATAAGTTTCATAGCAAAAGCATCTTTTATTTGTTTCATGGAAAAAGTATTAGGAGCATTTTTTTCATTAGTTTTAGTGATAGAAGAAAAATACTCATTCAATTTTGCTTTAATACTTTCAGGAGCTTTAAATCGATAAGGAGATTCTACAGTAAATTCACCATATTGTTTATGATGTTCCATTAAGATAGTAGAAACAAGATAATGAAAATATTCTTGTAAGTCCTTATCCTTATATAACCTTTCATATTTTGCATATTCTTTCTCCTTAAATCTTTCTAAAGCTTCTGATTCAGAAACAGTAGCAGATATAGATTCTGAAAATTCTTTGTGATTCATAAGTTATTTACCTCCGAATTTAAATATGCACTATTATACCACAAAATAGGAACTTATACAAATATATGGATAATTTTCTACAAATATGGTACAATTTGTACGGTGATAAAAATGATTAAAGTATTATTTGTGTGCTTAGGAAATATATGT
Organism: uncultured Clostridia bacterium; assembly: GCA_944387525.1. Classification (GTDB taxonomy): domain Bacteria; phylum Bacillota; class Clostridia; order TANB77; family CAG-508; genus CAG-269. The sequence continues at coordinate 31,071 of CALXFF010000013.1, forward strand.
AGGTCTCCTATGGCAGAATATGTGTTTAAAGATATGGTAAAAAAGAAAGGTTTAGAAAAGCAATTTTCTATTGCTTCAGCAGCTACAAGTTATGAAGAAATAGGAAATGACATGCATTATGGAACCAAAGATAAATTAGATGAAAAAGGAATCCCCTATACAAAACATAAAGCAAGAAGAATCGAAAAACAGGATTATGAAAAATATGACTATATCATTGGGATGGAAGAAAGTAATATTCGAAATATCCAAAGAATTGTAGGAAATGATAAAGACAATAAAATATATAAACTTTTAGATTTTTCAAAAAATCCAAGAGATATTGCAGATCCATGGTACACAGGAAACTTTACAGTTACTTATCAGGATATTGTAGAAGGATGCACAGGATTTTTGGATTATTTAAAAAAGGAAAATATTGTAAAATAAAAAGCGTGGATGAAAAATAATTATAATTTTGGCGTTGCGCAGTGGCGAACTTATTTTCCTAGCCAAAATTTAATTCTTTCTCAACCATATTCAAGACTAAGAAAGGGAATTGAAATAAAAATGGCAAATACATATATAAAAATTAAGGAAAAAGAAATTCCAGTTATCATTAGAAATTATAGACATACAAATTTAATAAAAATGTATTTTAAAGGAAATGTTTTAAATATTAGTAAATCTAAATATTTATCTAAAAAAAGAATGTTGGAATTTATTAAACAAAATGAAGAACAAATATATGAACAATATCTGAAAATTATTTCTAAAGAAAATGATAAAATGAAACATTGGTATACAGGAGAAAAGATAAGCTATAAAGGTGAAGACTTTCATGTGAAAATAGAATATGTTTCTAAAAAAAGAATCAAAATTATCTTAGATGAAGAAAATAAAGTATTTATTATAGAAATACCAGAAGTCTTAAAAGATGAAGATAATAAAGAAATCATTGATAAATATGTCAAAAGATTTCTTTGTGTAAAAACAAAGGAATATTTAGAAAAACGATTACCATATTGGAGTCAAAAAATGCAAGTATTATACTATGAATGCAAAGTGGGAGATGCAACAAGTAAATATGGTAGTTGTATACCAAGTAAAAGAGCATTACACTTTAGTAATAGGCTCATCATGTTACCAGAAGATAAAATTGATGCCATTATTGTTCATGAATTATCACATATGATATTTGCTAATCATAGTAGCAATTTCTATAATTTAGTCCAACAATATATACCAAATTATTTTGAAATTGATAAATGGTTAAAGAAAAATGTAAAAAGAGTTATGATATAAAAAGGAAATTGAGGGATTTTGGGGACGGACTCATTTTTCCCTTTTTTTGTATAATATTTTAGTAAAAAATTAAAATTTAAATAAAAAAGGGAAAAATGAGTCCGTCCCCAAAATCCCTCAATTTCCCTTTTCAATCATTTTTTATAATATATTCCTTGATACAAATTTTCTTCTTTTAATTTTTTATCCAAACCATTTAGAATCCACTTTTTGTGTAAATCCCATTTAGGAGCAATTAATATATCTTTAGGGGCATCACCAGATATTCTGTGAATGACGATATCAGGAGAAATATGTGAAAGAATGTATGTCAAACAATCTAAGTAATATTCTAAAGAAATAGGTTCATATTCATTCTTGTTATACATATTAGCTAAAACAGTATTTTCTATGATATAAGTATTATGAATTTTTAATCCTTGGATATGATGCTGGTTTATAAAATTTACGGTATTTTGTATATCCTTAAAACTTTCACCAGGTAATCCTACCATTATATGAGTAATCACATCAATATCATACTTATTAAGCAATTGAACAGCCTTTGTAAATTGCTCATTTGTATATTGCCTATTAATGAATTTTCCGATTTCTTCATTGGATGTTTGCAAACCTAATTCTACAGAAACATAATATTTCTTTGTATAAGAATGTAAGAGTTTTACAATATTTTCATCAATACAATCAGGTCTTGTAGCAACTGATAACCCAATAATTTTAGGATTAATTAATGCACTGTCGTATTTTTTCTTCAAGTTATCAATAGAATCATATGTATTTGAAAAATTTTGAAAATAAACAATAAATTTATTTGCTCTATTAGAACGAGGAGATTTAAAATAATCTGTTACTTGCTCTGAAATATCTTTATATGAATCTAAATGTTCTCCAGAACCACATTCACTACAAAAGATACAACCAGAATGACTTAAAGTTCCATCGCGATTGGGACAAGTAAAATGTCCATTAACACAAATTTTTAAAACTCTTTCTCCAAATCGTTTTATATAATATTCATTTAATTTTTTGTATCTATATAAACTTTCCATAATGCATACAGTATATCAAAAATAGAAGAAAATAACAATCTAAAAGATGATTTTGGGACAGACTTGAGGGAATTGGAGGACGGACTTGAGGGATTTTGGGTACGGACTCATTTTTCCCTTTTTTTGTATAATATTTTAGTAAAAATTAAAATTTAAATAAAAAAGGGAAAAATGAGTCCGTCCCCAAAATCCCTCAAGTTCCCCATTCATCCGTTCCCAAAGTCATCTTTTTTGAATTTTGATAATATAAAATCCAAAAAAATAGATATAAGAAATAGAATTAAAAAGAAAAGTAAAATTATTAACAATTGTTTAACTTGTTCTTCTTTTGGTAAAGTATAAAAATAAATTAGATAATTACTTATCATAAAACATTCCACCTTTTATAGTAACTTATATGGAATATTTTATGAAAGTAATATATTAAAATCAATATAATATATTCAAAATAATACAAAAAGTACAAAAAAGTTTAAGAAATCGACTAATTTTTTATGAAAATAGAAATATCTTTAATGATATTCATAGCTGTTTCAATTTCTTTATTACTATATGTACTTAAAAGTTTTTTCGTTTTATTAATAATTGTATCATCAAGACCAAATAAAATATAATCAGCAGAATGACCACTTAAATCTCTAAGTTTTCGAATACTTCTATACATTAAATTTCCTCTACCTTCTTCAACTAATCCAAGAAATTGACTAGATATACCAATTTCTTTTGCTAGTTGCGTTTTATTCATATGTAACTCATTTTCTCTAATATATTTAATTCTTTTACCTCTCAAAATTTGTTCTTGTTTTTCTGAATCTAAATCAAATTTATTCATGTAAATCTCCTCCAATCTTAAATACTAAATTATAAAAATTTTACAATATAATATGTTCGAACACATGGTAAAATATTTGTAGAATTATGGTATTTTATGGAGAAATATGGTAACATTATGAAAAAAGAAGAAAGGGTGTGTATATATGACAACAAAATCTATGAAGATACTAATAATAGAAGATGATAAGAATGATTGTAACAATTTTATTAACAGTGTGAAGAATAGAAATGATGTAGAAATTATTGGAATCACAGACTCAGATGTAGAAGGACTAAAGTATGCAGAGTTAAAACAACCAGAAGGTATTATATTAGATTTAGAATTAAATAACAGCATGACAGGAAATGCAGATTCTCTGGGATTTTTATCAGAACTTAAAAAGTTGAATTTAGGTTATGAACCAATCATTGTTGTAACAACACATATTCATTCTAAAAGAATATATGACATAGTTCATAAAAATGGCGCAGATATCATATTATACAAAAACCATCCAAGATATTCAGCTGATTATGTTTTGAATAAATTAATAAGTTTAAGAGAAGTAACACCACAAAAGACGCTAGAAACATTAAAAGAAGAATTGGAAGATAATAGAAAAAAGATATCTGACTGCATTGTTAGAGAGTTAGACTTAATAGGAATACCTGCTAAAATGGTAGGAAGAAAATATATACATGATGCAATCGTATATTTAATAGAAAATAAAGGAGATAATACAAATGTTATTAGACATTTAACAAATATATATAAAAAATCTGGAAATACAATTACTAATGGCATTCAAAATGCCATTATACATGCTTGGAATAATACACCAGTAGATGATTTATTGGAATATTATACCGCAAGAGTAAGTCCAGAAACTGGTATTCCAACGCCAATGGAATTTATATATTATTATGTGGAAAAAATTGAAAGGGAAATATGATAAAAATAAAATAGTGTATTAAAAAATCCATATATTTCCAATTTGCATATTCGAAATGTAAACTAAAATAATTGGTATTAAGATAAAAGTATTTCGAAAGTATTTATAAATAGTAGAAAATTTTAGTGTATGTGATTGGGGGAGATCAAAAAATGATGGGAAAATGTGAAAAAGAAAATGAAGAAATCAAAGAAGCAGTAAAACAATTAACTGAGATGAGTGCAGATGATTATGAAAGAGAAATATACGAAATTAGAGAAAAAAGTAGATTGACTTATAATACAGAAATGTATGAGGCAAGGAGAAAAGGATTAGAGGAAGGAGAAAAGCGTGGGGAAGAACGTGGAGAAAAACGTGGAGAAAAACGAGAAAAAGAAAAAATTGCTAAAAAAATGAAGGAAGAAGGATTAGATATAGAATTAATTAAAAAAATAACAAATTTAACAGAAGAAGAAATTAATTTATTATAATATATGAAGCATTTATTTATAGTGCTAAAAATAACACAGATGAACATATTATAGATGTCAAACAATATAATTGACATTTATGATATGTTTTTTTCTATTTTCGACAAATTTTTACCATTTTTTTTCACTAAGTGTTACCGTCTTTTTTTCGCAAGAAGATGGTAATTTTTTATTTGTAGAAAGCAATATAGCCTTTCTATAAATACGAAAGAAAAAGGTGGTGAGAGGTATGAGTTGGTTAGATGAATTAATAGATTGGTATATAAGATGGTTTGCATAATATTTTAATTTTAAATTTAGTAATAGAAGATAATCATAATGATATAATATCAAATATTGATTATCTTTTTTATTTACTATAAAATAAAAAGTAGAAAGGAGTGAGGAATTTGGAACAAGTGATTGAATATAGAAATATGGAATATGTTTTAAAATTTATTTTTATTAGTGCGTATACTATATACTTGAATTATAAAATCTTAAATATAAAAAATAAAAATAACATTAATTGTATAAAGATAATTTTTGGTATAATGTTTTCAGTAGGAATAAGTACAATATTAAAATATTACTTTAATGTTGCCTTAAGTATGATAGCATTAGATATTTTTATTGCATTTATTTTTTCAAATCTCAATAATATAAATATGAGTTTTTCATTAATAATCACAACAATTTCTTTAACTATTAATTATATTTTATATTCATTAGCTATAATTTTTAATTATTTTATGTTTAAAATTCTTAATATTGCGAACGAGTATATTATTTTAATAGGAATTATAGTGACATATAGTATAATATTTTACCTAATATGCAAAATAAAAAGATTACAAAAAGGAATTACATTTTTTAAAAAGAATCAAAATAATCAATATTTTATTATACTTATTTTAAATGCTAGTTGCATAATATTTTTAACTATTATGATTTTATTAAATATGAACTTAACAATTGAAAGAACAATATTGTTTTGCTATATTTTTATCTTGTCCATCATCATGTTCATCACCATCCAAAAATCCTTACAGTTATACTACAAACAAAAACTACAAGAAAGAGAAGTAGAAGAAATCAAAGAAGAATTGAAAAATAAAGACAAAGAAATAGAAGAATTAGAAAAAGAAAATCTAAAACTAAATAAAAAGAATCATTCAATAGCGCACAAGCAAAAATCATTAGAATATGAACTAGAACAAATGGGATTAAACAATCAGATAATGGATAAAAATCATGTAAAAGATAAAATAGAAAGTTTATCAAAAGAAATGCAAAATGAAACTGTTAGTATAGAATTAACAAAAACGAATATTGATAAAATTGATAGTATGCTAAAATATATGCAATCAGAATGTGTAAAGAATAAGATAGATTTTCAATTACAAGTAAATGGAAATATCCATCACATGATAAATAAACATATCGAAAAAGAAGATTTAGAAATTTTAATTGCAGACCTAATAAAGAATGCAATCATAGCCATTAACCATTCTGAAAATATCAATAAAAGTATTTTAGTAAGATTAGGACTAATTGATGGTGCATATAGTTTATATGTTTATGATTCTGGAATAGAGTTTGAGATAGATACATTAATCAATCTTGGAATAAAACCAAGTACAACACATGCAAAAGATGGTGGTACAGGAATGGGACTAATGAACACATTTGATACATTGAAAAAATATAAAGCAAGTTTGATTATCGACGAATACGGAAAACCAGTGAAAGATAATTTTACAAAAGTTATTAAGATTATTTTTGATAGTAAAAGTCAATATAAAATCGTGTCATATCGTAAGAAGAGTATACAAGAAAAAGACATGAATAAAAGGATTTCTTATGAACTTTAAGGACGTTATTAAGAAAAGACAAATTGTAAATAAAAAAACAAAAGTAAGAAATTGTATAAATAAATTATAAGAGTTCAGATAAAAAGCTGAAATAGAAAGAGCGTTTAATTTCATGCTAAATGAGCATGGAGGGTTAAAAAATTTCTATTTCAGTTTTTTTATTTTTATAGAAAACAAAAAAAGCTAGGGAAATAAGCAAAAGAGAATAGTCAAAAAGAAATATGACAAAAAACGACAAAATATGACAGAAACTTAATAAAAATGTAATAAAACCTATCAACATACAAAAAAGATATATCCGTAATGCAAAAAATGCTTAGAAAAATAACTGGAAATAACCTCCTATTTACATTAAAAATAAATATTTTATAATAATAAAGTAGAATATTATATAAATAGGGAGAGAATGCGAATGAGAAAAAGAGAAGAAACTGTAAGAAAAAATGAAACAACAATAAGACGTCAGAACCCAAAAGAAAATAAAAGAGGAAAATACATACAAAGTGTTATAAAAAATAAAAAGTTACTAGCAATCATGTTAGTGCTTGTATTCGTGGTGCTTGCAACATTGATAGCAACTAACCAACAAATCAGGAAAAATGTAATACAAGTATTTAGCGGAGAAATGCAAAGTGCAGAAGAAAATGAGAAAGTTGAAGTCTATGCAGATAGTTCAGCTTTATTAAGTGATAATCCAGCCATTATCACATCAGCAAGTGTTGTTAGTAGAAAAACAGGAACAGGACCATTTGATGAAAATGATGAGCCAGGAAATGACTCTTCAGAAACAAATGATATAGTGCGTTCATTTGACCAAGTATCATGGACAATCGAAGCAACGATGGATTTAAAAGAAGGAGAAGGCGTAGATAGTATAACAGGAGGAAAAATCAACATAGAAGCAACTCTTCCGGAAGAATGTACTAATCTAATGGAATGGGATGTAGACTCAATGCAATGGTTAGAAGGAACAGGCGTAGTTAGTGAGGACGGAAGAACATTAACAGGCAGTTATACAATGAAAGAAGGAGAAATAACGATTCCGGGAAAGCAAAATATAGAGTTAATTTTACAAATATATGGAGCAAGAAATGGAACGAATATACAACCAGAGATAAAAATGTGGCTAGAAGGAAATACAGAAGAAGAAAAGAAAACAGTAGAAATAGAAACAGTTACAGTAAGTGCTACAGAAAAATATAATGTTGAACTAGGAAAAAATAATTTAAAGAGAGAAATAGATGTAGAAATGGATGAAGAAACAATAAGAGGAAGAGTATATGGATATTCATTAGTTTATCAGTTATATAATGACCAAGGTGTAGAAAAAGGGCTAAAAGGTTTACAATATCCAGAAAGTAATACAATGACCTTAGATGTGAATTTAAAACTAGAAAAAGTAAATGCAAAAGATTCTAATGATGTACAAGATATAACTAAAACAAGTACACCAATATTATATAACTATGATTTAAATAATCTTAGTAATACTGAAGGGAAAATACCTAATAGACCAATGAACATTGTAGGTGCTTCAGGTTATAACTCAGGTGTACCATATGCTACAGGAGGTGGTGATGGCGCATGTTATGATTCGGGAAATGTAGAAATGAATCAAGATGGAAGCAAAATCCAAGTTACCATTAGTGATTATAAATTTAATGGAATTTTTCCAACAAAAAATTTGAGTTATAAAGATAATGAGGGATGTTTTTCAAGTGTATATTTTATGATATTTGTACCATACACAGAAGAAAGTATAGAGGAAGGATATAATTATTATTTAACAGTAGAAGATAGCAATTTACAAGGAGTAAATACAGAAAATGAAACAAAGAAATTAGAACAAATAATTACAACTGATGATATATCAAGACATCAACATCAATTATCTATAACAGGATCTTTTGGTACAATGCACTGGTTGAAAGAAAGATGGACTTTAGGAGATAGCGAGGGTATATTAAATAGCTATTATTCGCTAGGAGATGCAAAAGCAGAAAAGGGACAAAAATTTGTATATAGGACGGATATATATACTGGAAGTAATGATTTAAAGGATGATATATATGATGCTAATGTATTAATGAAATTTGATGGAGAAGCATTTAATATATCAGCAATAGATGGAAAAGTATGGAATGATGACTGGCAGGCAATAAATCATAGTAACACAAAGCTGAAATTTAATATGATATATGCTGCAAAACCGGATGGAAGCAATTGGAAAGATGATGATGAAATGCAAGATGCAGAAGAAGAAGATTTAAAATTTTATTCTTCATTAGATGACTTAAGGGAAGATTTAGGAAAAAATGCCATATGTATAGGTGTGTTATTTGAATCCATAGAAGGCTATCAAAGTTATGAAGTAAGACAAAATTTACAAGTAGCTTTACAAGTAACAGATAAAGCAGAAATTGGAAATGTATACCAATTTGTATCAGTTACAAGACTATATAAAGAGGATAATCAATTAGATAGAACAACGCAAACAAGACTAAATCCGAATGCTGAATTTCCAGAAGCAGATGTAGAAATACATAGAAATTATGTAAAATCGGAATATGATGAAAATGGCCAAATAAAAACAGGAACTCATACAGGACATGCATATGGGCAATCACTTTTAATTGTTGGGGGAAGCCTAACTGTAGGATATAATGTAAGTGATACAACAAGTACTGGAAGTACAAAAACAAATTATGATTTAGGGAGAGGAGAAAACACAGTAGGATATACAATAAAACCACAATTAACATCAGAAGTAGTAGAGGGAGCAATAAAGGAAAGTAATGTCACAGTAACAGCTAAAGCTACACTTCCTAAAGGGTTAACCTATGTACCAGGAAGTAGTGACTATGAAGAGCCAGAAATTACACAAAACGATGATGGAAGCATAACACTAGTATGGGAAATATATAACTGTACAGTAGGAGAAGAAATACGAGAAATCAATTTTAGAGCAAAAATAGATGAAAATACAGCAAATTCAACACAATATGAAAGTACAGTAGTTGTAAGTGCAGATAAAATAGGGACAGATAATATTAAATTAAGAACAGATGCTGTAACAATTCAAATAACGAACTTATCAAGTCATAGGTTATATAAAGAGACAGAGACAGAAATTGCAGAAGCAAATGGAGAAATAAAATATAAAGTAACATATCAAAATAATACAGATACAAGTGTGCCAGATTTTCAAATATTAGATATCCTACCATATAATGGAGATGGAAGAGGAACAGCATATAACGGAACCTATACATTAGAAAATGTAAAAGTAAGTCAAACAGGAATAGACGGAGAAATTCCAACAGACAATTTAAGTTTGTATACTACTACAAGTCCAGATGCAAGAAACATAACACCAAAAGATGAAAGTATAGGTGTGAGTGAAATATGGGAAGAAAAAGAACTAGGAACTGAAATAGGAGAACCAGTAACAGTAATAGCATTAAAAGGAGAAATAGGAAACAATACAAAAATAGAGATAGAAATCACATTAAAAGCAAGTAATAATAGAGCAGGAGATGTATATTATAACCAAGCAACAGCGCAAACAAGTAAAGATACAGACATCATTACAACAACAAGTGCAAAATCAGAAGTAGTAAGTAGACAAATTAGCGGAATGGTGTGGTATGACACAAACGAAAATGGTATAAAGGATGACAAAGAAAGTTATGCGAATAGAATAGAAGTAGAACTAAAAAAAGCAGATGGAAGTAAAGCAACAGACACAAATGGAAACGAAATACCAAATATATTAACAGATAGCAATGGAGAATATGTATTCACAAACTTACCAATAGGAGAATATATAGTAGAAATACAAACAGAAGATAGATATATATTAACAGAAGCAAATGTAGGAACGAACAAAGAGATAAATAGCAAGTTTGAGGAAGGAGAAAGTGGAGAAAAACAAAGTTATGTCATTACGAACTTAAACAGTATAGCAAGTCCAGAAATACTAGAGAATAATGTCAATGCAGGACTAGTAGTAAAAGATGCAAAAATTATCGTAAAATACTTAGAAGAAGATGCAACACCAGAAACAGATGAAGATAATAACATAGTAAAAGAACAAGATGAAATAACAACCTATGAAAAAGATAGTGAACAAGTAAAATATAAAATAGGGGATAGCTATACTACAGAACCAGTAGAAATAGTGGACTACATAGTAGTAAGAAACAGTGGGAACACAAGTGGAACATTAGATGAAGAAGAAACAGTTGTCACATATTATTATGCATATAATAAACAAGATATAGAAGTAACAAAGGTATGGGAAGATAATGGCAATCAAGCAGGAAAAAGACCAACCTCTATTAAAGTTACCCTAAAAGATGGAAATGCTACTGTAAGAGAAGCCATATTAACAGATGCAAATAAAACTGAAGATAATGAAAATATATGGACAAGCATATTCGAAGGAGTAGCAGTTTATAGAGAAAATGGAGAAAAGATAAACTATACAGTAGATGAAAGTGAAAACGAAGGAAGTCTAGAATCATATATCAAAACAATTGAAGGCACAACAATTACAAATACATTTACACAAAACACAGAAAAAATAGAAATACCAGTAACTAAGGTATGGAATGATAATGAAAATAAAGCAGGAAAAAGACCAGAAAATGTAACACTAATCTTAAAAAGAGAAATAATAAGTGCTTCTGGAGAAAGTGATTCTAATAATGAAGAAAAAAGCTATGTAGAGGTAGCAAGGGCAACTATTAATGGAACAGACAACCCAGGGAAAAATGCAAATGAATGGAAATATACATTTGGAAACATAGCAAAATATGATGAGAATAATGATGAAATAAACTATGTGGTAGAAGAAATAGTACCAGAGTTTTATACAAGTAAAGTAGAAAAAGTGGAAAACACAGATGGAGAAGATGGTACAACAGAATTTACAATAACAAATACATTTGAAGTACCAAATGAAACAATCAATGTAGAAGTAACAAAAATATGGAATGACAATAACAATAGAGCAGGAAAAAGACCAGAAAGTACAACCTTAGTATTAACAGGAAAAAATGCTGAAGGAGAAGAAGTAGTAGAAGGCAAAGAAATAACACTGACAAGTGCAAATAAAGTGGGAGAAAGCGTATCAGAAGAAAAAATCTGGAAAGGAACTATAACAGATTTACTAAAATATGACGAAAATGCAGATATCATCAACTATGAACTAAGTGAAGAGAGTTTAAATAATATCTTCTACACAGAAGCAAATACAACCATTAATCAACAAACAAAGACAGTAACCAATAGATTTGAAGTACCAGATGACAAGATAGAAATAGAGGTAAATAAGAAATGGGAAGATAATAATAATGCATTAGAAAGAAGACCAGAAAGTGTAACATTATACTTAGCCGGAAATAGCCAAGAATATGAAATCACTTTAACAAAAGCAAATGCAATAGATGGAACAACAAGCGATGAACAAGATACAAGTACAACATGGAGAGGAACCATAGGAAACTTGTCAAAATATGATGTAAATGGAAATGAAATCACATATACAGTAGATGAAAGACCAATAGCAAGTGAATTCTATACAAAAACAGGAATAGA
>CALXFF010000014.1 GCA_944387525.1 uncultured Clostridia bacterium
GATTATCGGATTTTTACCAATATTTAGTTTTCAATGTTCTTTTTCATTATTTTTCATGTAACTTTTTACAATATCTAATTTATTTAGATTTTAAAGGTCAAATCTATAAAACCATTTCATATTTCACTTAATCTTTTGAAGGTCTAGCCCCAATCTTTTCGCAACAGCATTTTCGTAAGTTGTTGGTAATTGAAATCTTCTATTGTTACTACAATAGGTTTTAAAAATTTCTTCTTGTCCTTTAGAATCATCATCACTAAATACTTTTTTATACATATCAAATTCAGCTTGACTTATTATTAACTGTTCGCATAAATCATCTATTTTAGTACTTTTACTATTGATTCTGTATAAGTCTTTTCTGCCTAATTTTATATTTTGTAACATATATTGTACGTGTTGGATTAAATATTTTTTGACAACAAATTGTCCTATTTCTTGTTTCTTTATAAAATTAAACATTGTAGTGTCTCTGGTATATCTAATTTTTTTAGATGGTATAAAATCTATATTGTTTTCAAAATCTTCCCAGCTTAAGTTTCCTTCTCTAATTTCATATAAATATTCAATTCCATCAACATCAAATAATCTTTTTTCTGAAATAACAGATGAATTTCGTTTATCAAATGCCTCTTTAATTGTTTCTATTCCTGAAGAATTTCTCTTTATCTTTACTCTTTTATTGTCTTTTAAATATCTTAATGTTCCATCTTTTTCAACTAATAATTGTTCATCTAAGATTCTTCTCATTTCGTCATCTAAAAATACAAGGCTAAATTCATCTGAAATTCCATCTAATATTTCATAAATTCTAGGGTTGTTTAATAATCTTGGTGATACCATTCTTTGATTTAGATATTCTTTTAAATTTTCTAATTTTCTTATATTATATATTTCATTCATGGCTTATCTTTTCTTTTCTTTAATTTCTTTTTCTAATTTTGCTATAAATTCATCAATACTTTCTGTTCCTATATCTCCATTTTCTCTTGAACGAACAGCTACTGTATTTGAGCTAGCTTCTTTTTCTCCAACTACTAACATATATGGGATTTTTTGCAATTGAGCTTCACGTATTTTGTATCCTGTTTTTTCGTTTCTGTCATCTACTTCTACTCTGATGCCTTTTTCTACAAGTTTTTCTTTTAAATTAAATGCATATTCATGTTGATTATCTGTAATTGGTAATATTTTCACTTGAACTGGTGCAATCCATAATGGTAACATTCCTTTTGTTTCTTCTAATAAGAATGAGATAAATCTATCAGAAGAACCTAAAATTGCTCTATGAATTACAACTGGTCTATGTGCTTTTCCATCTTCTCCAATATATTCTAGTTCAAATCTTTCTGGTAATGCAAAATCTAATTGGCAAGTTGGAATTGTAACATCATGATTTAGTGCAGTTTTTATTTGTATATCAATTTTTGGACCATAAAATGCTGCTTCTCCTTCTGCTTCATAAAAATCAATATTTAATTCTTTCAATATTTCTCTTAATTGACTTTCTGCTGTTTCCCACATTTCATCATTATCAATATATTTCTCTTTATTGTTTTTGTCTCTAAGTGATAATCTATATTGGAATGCTGATGCAGGGAATCCAAAATCTTTTTGATAAACTTCTACAATTAGATTTAGAACTCTTCCTACTTCTTCTTTTATTTGATCTGGTCTAACAAATAAATGAGCATCATTTTGGCACATTTGACGAACTCTCTCTAATCCACAAACACTTCCACTTGCTTCATATCTAAAGTCATGTGCTAATTCACCTATACGAATTGGTAGGTCTCTGTATGAATGCATTTTATTTTTGTATATTAACATATGGTGTGGACAGTTCATTGGTCTTAAAACCATTTCCTCATTATCCATTTTCATTGCAGGAAACATGTCATCTTTATAATGTTCCCAATGTCCACTTGTTTTGTATAATTCTACATTTGCAAGTGATGGTGTATATACATGAGCATATCCTAATGAAATTTCTTTATCTTGAATATATCTTTCTAATATTCTTCTAATTGTTGCACCATTTGGCAAATACATTGGTAATCCTGAACCTACTAATTTATGTGTCATAAAGATTTCTAAATCTTTTCCAATTTTTCTATGGTCTCTTTGTTTTACTTCTTCTAGGAAGTCTAAATATTCTTGTAATTGACTAGCTTTAGGGAAAGATATTGCATAAATTCTTTGAAGCATTTTATTTTTCTCGCTACCTCTCCAATATGCTCCTGAAGAAGATAATATTTTTATAGTTTTAATTTTTCCTGTACTCTCTAAATGTGGTCCTGCACAAAGGTCAGTAAAATCTCCTTGTTTATAGAAACTTATTTCTTCACCTTCTGGTAAATCTTCAATAAGCTCTTGTTTATATGGTTGGTCTTTCATTAATTCTAGTGCTTCTTTTTTAGGAAGAGAAAATCTTTCTATTTTTATATTTTCTTTAATTATCTTTTTCATTTCTTCTTCTATTTTTGCTTTATCCTCATCTGTAAATGGTTTTTCTACATCAAAATCATAGTAAAATCCATCATCAATTGCTGGACCAATTGCAAATTTAACATCTGGAAATAATCTTTTTACAGCTTGTGCCATGATGTGTGAAGATGTATGCCAATATGCTTTTTTACCTTCTAAGTCATCATCTGAAAAAGTATGAATCACTAAATTGCAATCATCATTTAATTCATATCTTAAATCTTTGATTTCTCCATTAACTTCACCACATGTTGCAACACGCGCTAAACCTTCACTAATTTTTTTTGCTACATCTAATATAGATGTTCCTTTTTCAATTTCTAAATTTGAGCCGTCTTTTAAAGTTACTTTAATCATAATAAAACCTCCTTTTGTCTCATTGGGGACGTTTCTGTTTGAGACATTTTGTCCGTTTTGGGACACATCTTTATATTTTTCTCAAAAAAGCACCCCAATGGATATTCTTTTATCCATAGGAGTGCAATATTTACACGGTTCCATCCTATTTTTCACTTAATTGAAGATTATAACGTATCTTATACGTCTAGTTTATTCACTAGAAACTTGAAGAGGTAGTTTTTCAAATATGTTTTCTTAAGTTAGCTTCCAGCCTTTGGCTAACTCTCTCTATAAGTAACCTTTATTTTACTTTTCTCTTACTCGTTTTTTATATTATGTATATAATTTTAGTACCTTTTTAAAAAAAAGTCAATAGAAATTATTTACTTTTTTTATTTTGTAGTATATAATTGTCAAAATGCTTCTATAGCTCAGTTGGTAGAGTGCAGCCTTGGTAAGGCTGAGGTCACCGGTTCAATCCCGGTTGGAAGCACCAAGATTTCTTTTCACTTTATAAAAAGCAGTGTAACCTATATAAAGGACACTGCTTTTTATATATATGAAATTTTATTAATCATTCTTAAACATATTTTTTACTGCTTTTTTTCTAATTCTTTGTATAGCATTATCAACAGACTTAACTGGTGAATCTAATCTTTTAGCTATAACGTTATAGCTTTCGCCTTTCATAAATCTATCTAATACTTGTTTTTCAAATTTACTAAGTGATTTTTCTATGTTATTATGTATTTGCTCATAATATTCCTTTTTCATAACTGTTTCTAATGGATCTTCAATAGTATTGCTATTGAAAGTGTCTATTAATTCTACACTATCATCTTCATTATTATCATATGCAGCCATATTTAGTGATAAATATGAATTTAAAGGCATATGTTTTTGTCTATTAGATGTTTTTATTGCTGTTATCAACTGTCTTTCTATACAAAGATTTGCAAATGTTTTGAAAGAATTTTGTTTTTTAGTATCGAAGTTTTTGATTGCTTTATATAGGCCTATCATTCCTTCTTGCATTATATCTTCTTTTTCTGCCCCTACCATAAAGTATTTTCCAACTTTCATATTTACAAGTTCTTTGTATTTTTCTAATAAGTAAGATAAAGCGTATTCGTCACCTTGTTTAATTTCTGTTACAATTTGTTCGTCTGTTAAATTAGAATATTTATTTGTTGAAAAAAATACACTTTCATTTTGCATGTTTGTCAAATACCTCCAAAATGTGCTTTTTTAAGATTATATACGTCAAAATGCGTAATGTCAAGCAGATTTCTATTGGGGACGTACAAAATTGCGCAATTTTTGCTTATTTTGGCATGTCCCTAATTGCTCAATTCTTCTTTTAGCATTGCCCAAAATTCATCTGTTTCCATTCCTTTTTGCCATGATGCAACACCTGCTAAGTTATTTTCAGTAATTAGTGAAACTTTTGCTTTTAATGAATCTATATCCTCTATCCAAATTTGTCTTGTATTGTCTCCAACTGCGTATTCTACATAGTTTTGTTTTAACTCATCATCCCATTGTTTTTCAACTCCATCAGGAATTGCACTATCGATGTTCTTCATTGCTATTGTTGGATTGCTTACTAATTCTCCATTTGAATTTGTTGTCCAAACTCTTGTGTATAAAGGAACTGCTAAAATTATCTTTTCTGGTTCTATTTCTTCTGTTGTTAAAAATTTGTTTAGACTTAGCTCAACCCAGTTATATCCAGCAGTTGTTCCTGGTTTTGTACTTGACACTCCATATTGGTCATATGCCATGAATACTATATAATCTGCGACATCTCCTATAACATTTCTATCAAAACACATTGACCAAGTTTCGCTACCATCTGGAGCTGTTACATCAACTGAAGTAACTAATCCAATTTCTTTTAGTCTTGGTGTTAATTCAATTATAAATCTTGAATACATGTCACTATCTTCTTGTTTCATATTTTCAAAATCTATATTTACACCATCTAAATCATATTCTACACAATATCCTATAATATCTTCTATTAGTTCTTGTCTTTTTGTATAACTATTCATTATTTCAGATGTAATATCTAAACTTTCATTTGCTGCTTCTGCATTTGCAACCATTGGCCATACTTTATATCCATTACTGTGTGCCCATTCGATATATGCTTGTCCACTCTCCCCTACATTTTCTTTTAGTTTACCGTCAGTATCTAAATAGAAAAATGCTGGAGAAACTACATTTACACCATCTATTGTAGTTCCGCTTCTATCTGGTGCTGAACCATATTGTGAAAAATAATCCCAAGTCAAGTTTATTTTTCCATCTATTTGTTTTTCTTCTTCCATATCTTCTCTTACTGTGAACTCATTTTCTAATTTCTTAGTTTTTACATATCCAAGTTTTCCGTTTGCAGTTCTAATTCTTGAATATCCATTTTCAGAAGAAACAACAACTACTGTATCACCTTTATTAACTCTATCAACTGTTTTTGCGATAAAATTAGTAGATGATTTAACTGCTAGATTTGAAGTTACTATTGCCTTTTTTTGTTCTCTATCTAAAGAATCCATTGTAATAACTTTAGTTTCTTCAATATTATCAATTTCTATGTCATATACATCATCCATTTCTGAAATAGGTAGATATATTGTTCCATCTTGATTTATTGCATGTGCATATATATTTTTTTCTGAGCCATTAATATTTATTACATTATCTTCAAAACCTATTGCAGCTATCTTTTTATCATATGTTGTAATGATTTGGTTTGTTTCATCATCTTCATATATGTATTTATCAAAAAAGTTAGCTATGTCTGGTTCTGATAAGTAAATTATATCATCTTCTATTAAAATATCATTTTTTAGATTTGAAGTTACATTTTTATTGTTAATAACTAAATTTGTTGTTTTGTTGTTGTCTAGTATAATAAAATTATTTAAAATCATTGCTATTATGAAAATTACTAATAATGCGACTATTGTTATAAATGTCCTTATTATATTTTTCTTCTTTTTTTCTATTTGTTCAGGTGTCATCTTTCTTTTTTGCTTTTGTGTTTTTTCTTCTACTCTTCTTCCTTCTCTCATATAAAATTCATTCCTTTTCTTGTTTATTTTTTATCTGTTACAATATATCATAAATTGTATTTTTGTGGAACAGTTTTTACAAAAATTTAATAAAATTTATTATTTAGTTCTTTTCATTGTTTGAAGTTCTTCTTTTTGTTCTTTTGAAATCCTATAAGACTCTCTTGCTTTTTGTAATGACTTATTATATGTAAAATCATCTAATTTACAACTTCCGCTTCTTAAAAATCTAATAGTTCTATCATAATATTTTATAAGACATATAGATATTGCCCAAGCAACTGCCATTTGGACATAATATTTATCACTTTTTATATTATTAAATATCTCTAAATCTTTATCTAGGTATTCTTCTTTAATATAAAAATCTAAAATCATAACTATTGCAAATCTTAAGTAAAATTCCTTACTTGACTTTAGATATTCTTGTATTAGTTGCCACATCTCTTTTTCGTATTTTTTAGTGAATTTTAAACCAGCGCAAAAGACATCACAAACTGCCCAATTATCAATTTTTGGGATGAAATCTTTTATCCATTTTTTTATTTTTTCGAAATCTTTTTCTTTTGCTTGTCCTATTATCATACCTTGTAACATTATTTCTTCATAATATTCATTATCTATGTTTTCTAATAAATATTGTATGTCATTTTCTTTTACTAATTGTTTTGCATATTCTCTTAATATTGGTACTCTTACTCCTAGTATGTTATTTGTGTTTGGACATAAACCACTATGAAATTCTTTGTATTTTTCGTCTGCTATTTCAAATAAATGTTTTTTTATTTCTGTTTTTATTGTATTATTCATAATAAATTCTAACCTCATATATAATTTTAAATTAATGTACATTATTAAATCTGTAGTTTGTATCATTATTATCAATTTCAATAATTTTGTCAAATACTCTTTTAGAATTGTTATGGTCTAAGTATTTAAAAGTATGTTCAATTCTGTTTCTGTATTTATCTTTTATTTTGCAATTGTTTTCTATATAAAACCTTATCTCATCAATTATTTGTTCTTCCGTTTCTACTACTTCACCAAAGCCTTCATTTTGATAGCTAAAATATCCTTTTTTATCAAATTGATAATATATAATTGGTTTTTGAAGAAATGCAACATCAAAATGAATGCTTGAATAATCTGTTACAAATATATCACATTCATTGAATAATTCAAAATATTTTATTTTATTTCTTGTTTATTAAATGGATTAAAACAATTATCTAAATAACTTGCATGTGAAGAAATAACCATTCTACTATTTAAAAATTTAAGTTTATGATTAAAACTTCCATATTTTAATACTTTTCTTATCTTCTTTATTCTACCAATACTTGAAGAATTTTTATCTAATACAAAGAAACATCTTCTTGCAAATTTGCTATGGTTTTCATTTATATATTTAAATAATTGTTCGCCATTCCATTCTCTTCTATTTAGATAAAGAGGAGTAGTTTAAAATCTAACTAATCCTCCAGTTTTATATATTCCTTAATATGATTTATTATCTTTCGGTTTCCTCATCTTTAAAAGTATCCTGCATTTTTTTCAAATTTTCTTCTGCTTTTTTACCTGTTTCTTTATTTAATCTCAATATTCTCTTCTCCTCATCTGTATAATCTCCATGGTGCTCTACTTGTATTTGGCGAGGATCTCCATTTACTAAACTAACTGTTGAAACCATCATTTTTGCTTTATATCCTAAGTATTCAGGATTATTATATTCTTCCTCCGTGATTCCAAGATAATTTGTTCTATTAATCTCAGGAATTATTCTAACATAAAAATAATTTCTATGAGACGTTTCTGCTTCTGGATATTTCATACCTTGTTTTTCATACTGCCTTCTATTTTTTGCTATTCTTTTTTCTATTCTTTTTTCTCCTCTTTCTATATCCTTCTCACTGTAATACATAGCTAAAATTTCGCTTTCGCTTCTTTTTCTTGTACCATCTTTTCCTTCTAAAAGAACTTCTGCACTTTTTCTAATCCTATCTCTAAAATTTTTTGAACTTTCTTTTCCCATTTTTAGGACTTCCTTTCCTTTATTTAATATTTTAGGTCTGTCCCTTTCGTTTCAAAATGAAACGTTTTGGCACGTCCCTATTTTAACTTTTCTTTAATTTTCACAAGTGTATTCAAAGCATCGATTGGTGTTAATTCATTTAAATTAATTTTATCCACCTCATGGGCAATCTCTGCTAATTTGTAGTTATATAAATCAAACTGCCCTTCAACTTGCTTTTTATCTTGTTTTTCCTGTTTCTTTCCTGTTAAAATATTTTTTCTTTCTAATGAACGTAATATTTCATTAGCCTTTTGTGTGACAGCCTTTGGAACACCTGCTAATCTTGCAACATGTATTCCATAACTTTCATCTGTTCCTCCTCTTACAATCTTCCTTAAAAAGATTATATCTTCTCCTTTTTCTTTTACTGCAATAGAATAGTTTTTAACACCATCTAGCTTTTTTTCTAGTTCAGTTAATTCATGATAGTGTGTTGCAAATAATGTTTTAGCCCCGCATTTTTCTTTGTCTGCTATATACTCTGCAACGGCCCAAGCAATTGAAAGTCCATCATATGTAGAAGTTCCTCTTCCTATTTCATCTAAAATTACCAAACTATTTTTAGTTGCTTCTTTAAGTATTGTTGCAACTTCCATCATTTCAACCATAAATGTACTTTGTCCCATACTCAAATCATCTGATGCTCCAACCCTTGTAAAGATTTTATCTACTACTCCAATTTTCGCTGATGTTGCTGGTACAAAACTTCCTACTTGTGCCATTAATGTAATTAATGCTACTTGTCTCATATATGTTGATTTTCCAGCCATATTAGGTCCAGTTATTACTGCTAATCTATTGTCCCCTTCATCAAGATATGTATCATTTTCAACAAATCCACCTGCTCCTAATATTTTTTCAATTACTGGATGTCTTCCTTCTTTTATGTCTATTGTCCCATATGAATTAACTTCAGGCATACAATAATTCATATCTTCTGCTACTTGTGCAAATGATTCTAGAACATCCAATGTTGCAACTACTTCACTTGTCTTTTGTAACCTTCTAATATTTTTTGCTATTTCTTCTCTAATCTTTGTAAATGCTTCATACTCTAAACTTGTAACTTTTTCTTCTGCACCTAAAATTTGATTTTCCAAATTCTTTAATTCTTCTGTAATATATCTTTCAGCATTTGTTAATGTTTGTTTACGAATATATCTTTCTGGCACTTGGCTTAAGTTTGATTTTGTTACTTCAATAAAATATCCAAATACTTTATTAAATCCAACTTTTAGATTTTTAATTCCTGTTTTTTCTCTTTCGTCCGCTTCTAATTGAATTAACCAATTCTTTCCTTCAGTCTGTGCAGTTTTCAATTTATCAATTTCTTCATCATATCCAAGTTTTATAATCCCACCATCTGTAATACTCATAGGTGGTTCTTCAACAATAGATTTGTCAATTAATTGATACATATCCTGTAACTCATCTAAATTTTCATATAAATCTTTTAACATATCAGATTTGCACTTACTTAAAACCTGTTTTATTTCTGGTAATTTATATAGAGAATTTTTCAATGTAATCATATCTCTTGCATTAGCATTTCCATAAGCCATTTTTCCAGATAATCTTTCAATATCATAAACCTTTTTTAAATTATCTATTATATCTCCTCTTAGGATAATATCATCTTTTAGCTCTTTTACTGCATTTAACCTTCTATTTATTTCTGTAACATCAATTAAAGGATCACTTAGCCATCTTCTAAGCATTCTTCCTCCCATTGAAGTTGCTGTCTTATCTAAAACCCATAAAAGTGTACCTTTTTTAGATTTATCTCTCATCTTTTCAGTAATTTCAAGATTTCTTCTTGCATTTATATCTAATGCCATATATCTTGATAATTTATATATTTTGATTTTGTTTATATGGTCTAAACTTGTTTTTTGAGTTTGCTCTATATATTCTATTAAAGCATTTATAGAAGGAACTGCTAAAGTATATTGTTCTAAATCTTCTATTTTCTTATTTTTATTATCCAAAATATTAAATCTTAAAGATAATATGTCAATATCATATTTAAAAAATTCATCATTAAAATGTGTAATATATATATTCTCAAATCTTTCCTTTATTTTGTTTATCTCATCAGTACAATCTCCCATCATTGAATTAATTACTAACTCTGATGGAGTATATCTTGCAATCTCATCTAATAACATTGGGAAATTATAGTTATCTTTAATTTCAGCTGAATAAAATTCTCCTGTTGATATATCACATACACTAATTCCATAATAAATACCAGATTTAAAAATAGACATTATATAATTATTTTTTCTTTCTTCAAGCATATTACTCTCTACAATAGTTCCTGGAGTTACAACTCTAATAACTCCTCTTTTTACAATACCTTTTGTCTTTTTAGGGTCTTCTAACTGCTCACAGATTGCAACTTTATATCCTTTAGCAACTAGTTTTGCAATATACATTTCTGCTGCATGATGTGGAACTCCTGCCATTGGAGCTCTTTCTTCTTGTCCACAATCTTTTCCTGTTAAAGTTATTTCTAACTCTCTTGCAGCAAGTATCGCATCATCAAAGAACATTTCATAAAAGTCACCTAAACGGTAGAATAATATGCAATCTTTATATTGCTCTTTTGTTTCAAGATATCTTTGCATCATAGGTGAAAATTCATTTTTTTCTGCCATTAATTTCTTCATTCCTTTCTCTGGTCGGCTTGGTCAGTTCAGGTTCGGACTGACCATTTTTGGTCATAAAAGGGACGCCACTTTTTTAATAGTTACGAAATTACGCCCTTTAGCCCAAATTACAATTATTTTTCAATGTTTCTAAGCTTTTCTTTAAAGTCCACTAAACTCTCCCCATTATATTCTGGTAGATTATCATATTTTTTCAAAATTTCATCTTGCACTTCTTTTTTATCCACCATAAACTTTACATTTCCTAAGTTTGAAACATCTTCCAAACTTAATTTTTTTGTACCTTTACATTCTTCTAAATATTTCAATCTTGAATATATAACATTTACATTTTGACTTAATAACTCACTTTGTTTTTTTAGTATATATTCAAATAAATTAACAATACTATTATCAACTTCAACTGCATAATCTGATAGCACTGTTGAATATATTTCTAAATCAAGCATATTTATATTAAATATTTTTGGATTAGATTTAATTAGCTTATTTGTTTCCTCTTGTGTCATAAAATAGTATGAATCTAACTTTTCACATATTGCTTTGATTTTTTTATTCACATTAAGATTAATCATATTTCTGTTTTTCATAATCATATTAAGTACGTCATCTTTATATATTACTTCTTGTGTTTCTTCTAATCCTTTATTTCTTGATTGAAAGAACTTAAATATTTCTGTTAGTTGTTCAATAAATTTTTGTTTTGATATGTCATGTCCTTTTGTTGCTACTTTTAAATATATATCAGCTATATTTTTTACGTCTATTCCTAATTTTACAATTGTTTTTACATTTTCTTCTTTAACTTCATTTGTATTCATTTCATTTGTTCCTTTCTCTAATTAATCTATTAATATTTATACTTTTATATAATCTCATTGTTAATAAAATTTAACACAACCAAAATTGTACTTATTTTTCAACTACTTCGCCTTTTAAATACCACATATGTTCTGAAACAATTTTCAAGTTAATCATTTGCCCAATAAGACTTTTATCGCCTTCAAAAATTACAACTTTATTACTATCAGTTCTTCCAGTTAATAATTCTTGATTGTTTTTGCTTTCACCTTCAACTAAAACTTTTTGAATTGTTCCGACATATTTTTGATTATTCTCTTCTATTTGGCTTTCAACTAATTCTTTTAATTTATCAAATCTCTTATGCTTTATTTCTTCTGGTATTTGATTTTCCATTCTATCTCCTGGTGTTCCAACTCTTCTTGAATATATAAACATATATACTTGTTCAAATTTGACCTTTCTTACAACATCAAGTGTATCTTCAAATTCTTCATCTGTCTCACCTGGAAAACCAACTATAATATCAGTTGATAGAGTTAAATTTGGTATTTTTGCTTTCATTTTATCAACTAAATTTAGATACTGTTCCTTTGTATATTTTCTATTCATTTCTTTCAACACTTTTGTATTTCCAGATTGTAATGGTAAATGTACTAATTTACAAACTTTATCACATTTGCTAATTGCATCTATCACATCATCTGTAAAATCCTTTGGATGTGGTGAAACAAATCTAATTCTTTCAATTCCATCTATTTTATTAATTGCCTCTAATAAAGTTGCAAATGAATGTACACCTTCATATTCTTCAAATGGTATTTGTTTTTCTCTTTCTACTCTCAAATATGAATTTACATTTTGTCCTAAAAGAGTAATTTCTTTATATCCTTGTTTTGCTAAATCTTTTACTTCTTCAATAATTGCTCTTGGCTCTCTGCTTCTTTCTCTTCCACGAACATATGGAACTATACAATAACTACAAAAATTATTGCATCCATTCATTATAGTTACAGATGCTTTTATATTACTATCTCTTTTTATTGGTAAACCTTCATATACTTTTCCGTCAATATCTAATATATCTTCTAATTTTATCTTTTCGGTTAATACTTTGTACAAATCCTCTGGAAATCTTTGAAGAGTGTGTGTTCCGAAAATTATATCTACAAATGGATAGCTTTGTTTTATTTTATCCGTTATATGTTTTTCCTGCATCATACATCCACCAATAGCAATGCTTATTCCTTTTTCTTCTTTTAGTCTTTTTAATTCTCCTAGTTTGCCAAATAATTTATCTTCAGCATTTTCTCTAACACAACATGTGTTAAATAACGCTATATCAGCTTCTTCCCCGTTTTCTGTTTTTTCATATCCCATTTCTTCTAACATTCCACATAGTTTTTCTGAGTCGTTTTCATTTAGTTGACAACCCATTGTTAGAATTGTATACTTTAGTTTTTTGTTATTTTCTTTGTCATTTTGTTTTATATTTTCATTTATTTCTTTTACTTTTTGCATATATTGTTTTTGTTCTTCTATTTCATTCATTTTTCTAAACCTTTCTATTGTCTTTTTGCTGTTTTTCTGCTTTTCTATTTTATTACATTTTAAGACATTTTGCAAGGAATTTTAACAGTATTTTTAACAATAATCAATTCGTAAATTTACAAAATAACTTCCAAATGCAATATATAAATAAGGAAATAACATTTATTCAAAATATAATTTGTAAGATTAAATTCTAGATGATATAATAAAAGTTATATATTTCTAAGCTTAGAAGAAGATACAAAGATTATTTAGAATTTGTAAAAGAAAATCCTACTATTCCAACCACTCAAATGGATACCACTATTTTATGAAAAAAAATCAACTCCTATACCAAAAGAAACGCCTATATTTTGACGTTTCTCTTACATTTGAAATTTAATTTTTCTTTTGGAAGTTACTTTTACAACTCACCTGTGTGGATGGCACTATTGTCCACTTCAAATAACATATATTGTACTTTTATTATGCTCCTTATCTTTCATCTAAATCATCCATTTCTCTCGTTCTCTCATTTAATACATTTTCTAATATTCTTATATAACTTTTGTATCTATCTTTACTTATTATACCTGATTTCACGCCCTGTTTTACCATACATAAATTTTCTGGTTCTTTATAATGCAAGCAATTCGAAAACTTGCATTTACATGACCATGCATCAAATTCCTGAAAATATTCTTGAATTTCCTGTGGTTGAAAAGTAGAAAAATCTAAACTCCTTATTCCTGGCGTATCAATAATAGAAGATTTTTCATCCCATACATAATATTTAGAAGTAGTTGTTGTATGTCTTCCTTTTCCGCTTTTTTCACTTACATGTGATGTTTTTATTTCTTCACTTTCCATTAGAGCATTAGTTAAAGATGATTTCCCTACTCCTGAATTACCTACAAAAATAGCTTGCTTTCCACGCAAATATTCTTTTAATTGCTCTATACCTTCTTTTTTTACTGTACTTGTTTCAATAACAGGTATCCCAATATTTCTATATATGTCTAGAGTTTTTTCTTCATTTTCTCCCTTTAAATCTGCTTTATTTAAGCATATAATCGAATCTATTCCACTATTTTGTAGTACCATTAAATATCTATCAATAAATTTTGGATGTAATGGTGGATTTTTAGCCGCAACAACAATTACTGCCAAATTAATATTAGCTGCAATATTTTTTGTCGCTCCCACACTTGAATCTAATCTTGTGGAATCTTTTTTTACTCTTGATAACAATGATGTTCTTGCTATCATATTATTAATTACAAAGTCCTCTCCATCAGGCTCTACAATTACTTTGTCTCCTGGAAATAAGACTTGATTGCAAGGATAATTTATATCTTTTCTTAGGTGTGCTTTTACAATTCTATCTTCATAAAAAATATATGCGTCATTATATCTAACTTCAATTACAGTTCCATAATTTTCGCCTTTTTTTATTACAAATTTTCCACCCTTATTCACATTTTTTTCTTTTGAACTTGATCTTTCTTTTGCTCTTTTCTTTTGTTCTCTTGCCTTTTTTGTTTGAAAACTATCATAACTTTCTAAATGTGCCATAAAATTCATTCCTTTCATTCTATATTTTATATAAAATTTTTAAATCTCTATTATATTCTGTTATCATATCTGGATTGTTTTTTATTATATATTTTGCAATGTTCAAAAATTCTTTTTCTACATATTCTAATAGTCGACCTTTATCAACCTTATTCATAATCGGACAATCATTTGACATAGTTATATAATATTATTCATCTTTCTTCACTAT
Organism: uncultured Clostridia bacterium; assembly: GCA_944387525.1. Lineage (GTDB taxonomy): Bacteria > Bacillota > Clostridia > TANB77 > CAG-508 > CAG-269. Next base: position 14,767 of record CALXFF010000014.1, read on the forward strand.
AAAAATTAATAATTTTATTTATAATTTCTATGTCTTCTATTCTATTAATTCCAAAGCACTTTTTTCCTAAATCTTTTATTGATGCACCTAAATGATACATCTCTTTATTATCTATTATTATAAATCTATCATGGAATTTATTTGTTTTAGAGATTTTCAAAACAGGATATTCCTTGTTAAATTTCTGAACATCAATATTTTGGATATTACTTTTGTTTGAAGTTAAAATAATTACTTCAACATTATTTTTCTTCTTTGTTAGCATTTTTAAAATACTATCATTAATATAATTGTCGATAATCAAAATTTTTTTATTTGCCTTTCTTATAATATCTATAATTATACTATAAGCATCATATATTTGACCTTCGAAAAATATTTTTTGCTTAATATTTTCTTCATGTTGTAACTGATTAAAAATCTCATCAAATTTCTTATCATGTTCTAATAATTTATATTCTACATTCGTTAATCGTTCAAACAACTGCCCATTTGCAGATATGAATTTTCTCATCTCAATAAATGTATTAACAATCTTGATACTCACATTAACCGCTACTTCACTTTTTAACAACCCTGCAAGCATAGTAATTCCATACTCTGTAAATACATATGGTAAATATTTTCTATGTTGACCCCTTCCATTTTCGTTTAAGGTGAAATTTTTGCACCTTAAAGATTTATATTCTTCATTAGTTAGTTGAAAACAATAATATTCTGGAAATCTCTCAATATTATTTTTAACATTTCTATTTAAATCTTTTGTTGCATATTTAAAAAGTCTCGCTACATCACTATCTAGCATCACTTGTTTTCCTCGTATAGTATATATTAATTTTTTTATTTCTTCATTTGATATTTCTTCTTGAATTATTAATCTATTTTCTTCCATAATATCACATCTTTCTTTTAAAAATAGTTGCAAGAACTTTTGTTTGCATTATATAATGTTTACCATTTTTTGTCAATAGTTTTCATAAATTTTATATACAATTATCCAAAAATATATAAAATTTTGTCCAGTAGCACACTAGTTACTACTGGACATTTTGACTCATTATTTGGAATAAAAATATTCTTTGTAATCACGGAACAGACTTTCAGTATCCGCTTCACTATTGCATTTCACAGTAAACAGCAATCGGTCACTTAAATAACTATAACTTGCATTATAATTACAAGCAAGTGAAATTAATCGAATCTGCTCTTCAGTAATGCACTGAGATGAAAACGAGAAGAAAACTTCTATTTCCCGAGTTTTCTTATTGAATTCAATGCTAGTGATGTAATTATTTTCCATATCGAGTCTCCTTTCTGATAAATACAGAATTTACTTTTACTTTTCTAATATAACATAAAAGATGGTGCATTTCAACACCATCTACATAAAATTATTGATTTCTTCCACAACAATTCTTGTATTTTTGCCACTACCGCATGGGCAAGGGTCATTTCTACCAATCCTATCTTCATAAAAATATATGCGTCATTATATCTAACTTCAATTACAATTCCATAATTTTCGCCTTTTTTATTACAAATTTTCCACCTTTATTCACATTTTTTTCTTTTGAACTTGATCTTTCTTTTGCCCTTTTTCTTTTGTTCTCTTGCTTTTTTTGTTTGAAAACTATCATAACTTTCTAAATGTGCCATAAAATTCATTCCTTTCATTCTATATTTTATATAAAATTTTTAAATCTCTATTATATTCTGTTATCATATCTGGATTGTTTTTTATTATATATTTTGCAATGTTCAAAAATTCTTTTTCTACATATTCTAATAATCAACCTTTATCAACCTTATTCATAATTGGACAATCATTTGACATAGTTATATAACATTGCTCACCTTTCTTCATTATATATAAAGGCCAAGATTTACAATCAAATGGTCTCTTGTCTTTTAATATGCAACCATTATTAGTTAAAAGAGGGCACCTATATAATTCTTCTTTTTCAAACTTGCAGTATTTTAAAAAATATTATATAAAATATATATACAACAAAAATCCGTACATAAGAAAGGACTGAACTAATATGGGAATATTTGATTCACTACAAAAAACAAAAGCACGAAAAAGATTATATGATTTCGATTTAGAAGAACTTTATAGAAAAGGACGATTTGCAACCGATACAGATATAGACTATGAATTCTTTGAAAATCTAAATGCTAATAAACTTTTAGAATTAACTAAAAAGTCTAAAAATACTAACTTAATTGAATTATGGGGAAAATTAGACATGAAATCATATATAGACTATGACTTAGGCAATACTGTTAATTTATATTATATAAATTGTAATCATCCAACACCCGTAAAAAAACTAGAAAATTATGATTATATGCCTGATGATGCTAGAAAAATGAATTTATTAGATATTAAATATGTAAAAAAATGTACTATTGAGGGATTAGAATTTCAAAATATATACTTAGCAACTTTTGAGATTATGGATTCTGAAGAATTTTATCGCCCATATGTTTTATTTTTTACCCAAAATGAAAATAATGAGTGTCTACAAATTGGATATGGATATGATTCTAATGATAATGGAAATGTAGAAATATTTATGGAGTTTTTTAATTATCCAATATTTTTAACTACAAAAGGATTTGTAGAAGCTCCTCTTTCAAATAAAAAAGAAAAATTAGATGTTTATGACTATATAACAGAAAAAGATATAAAAAAATTATTTAAAAACTAAATATTAAAAAAAATATAAAAATGTCGTATGAGAAACGTCCCCAATACGACATTTTATTATGCTAAACCATATTTTTTCTTGAATTTATCTGCTCTACCACCAACTGTTTCTTGTCTTAAGTTTCCTGTCCAGAATGGATGGCATTTAGAACATACGTCTACTTTTAAATCTTTTTTTGTTGAACCAACTTCTAAAACATTACCACATGCACATGTGATTGTTGTTTGGTTATAGTTTGGATGTATTCCTTCTTTCATTCTAGTTCACCTCTTTCTCGTATTTAATAACATGACTGCATTTTATAATAACATATTTTATCTATTTTTTCAAGTGTTATTTTAATATATTTTCTATTTTTTAGAATTTTCTTCCTGCATGTATGTTGCAGAATAAATCATTTCTTTGTTTAAGGATAATTTATGTACTAATTTATTCATAATATTAAATACACAAGCAATTATTAAAATTAACATTCCGATTTTTTTCCAATATTTTGCAAGCATAATTCTCTTCCTCTCTTTATATAGTACATATTAATTATACTTTTATTTAGTTAAAATGTCAATATTTTTTGAACTTTCTTCATAAACTTAAATGACAAATTATGAATTTTAATAATTTTTTAAAAGTTTGGTGATAAAATTTTGAGAAAAGCAAAAATATTTTTAATTAATGGTTTCATTTTAACACTCACAACATTATTCATGCGTGGAATTGGTTTAGTTTTTAATATATACATATCTAATAAAGTAGGAACAGAAGTAATTGGAACTTTTAGCCTAATTATGTCTGTATACAATTTTGCAATTACAATTGCTACTTCTGGAATTGGAATTGCATGTACATATATAGTTTCAGAAAGATTTGCAAAAAAAGATTATATAACAGGAATAAATGCAACAAAAACTTGTATCTGGTTTTCTGTAATATTAAGTCTAATCTCTGGATTGATAATTTTTCTTGCTGCACCAATAGTTTCAGAGTCTTGGCTGAAAGCAACTGTTTCAAGTACCCCAATCTATGTAATTGCTCTAGGACTTCCTTTTATTGCTATTTCTTCTGTTATAAATGGATATTTTTCATCTGTTGGTAAATCATATAAAGGTGCTATATCACAAACAGTAGAAATGACTATGAAAATAGTTGCAACATTAATTTTATTACACTTTAATATTTCTAAAGGAATTGAATATATTTGTATTTCACTAATTTTAGGAGATGTAATTTCAGAATTCTTCTCTTTTTCTTTAAATATGGTTTTCTATTTAATTGATATAAGAAAATATCTAAATAGAAGGTCTACTTCTCTTCGAATGAAAAAGCAAATATTTTCAATATCTTTTCCTATTGCAATAACCTCATATATACGTTCAGGTCTTTCTTCCTTAAAACAATTTTTAATTCCTATTAGACTAGAAATGTCTGGACTTACATATTCTATGGCTGTTTCTCAATATGGTTTAATTAATGGAATGGTATTACCTGTTTTGTTATACGCAAATGTATTTTTTGCATCTTTTAGCAGTTTACTTGTTCCTGAATTTTCAAGGTTACTTGCAAGTAAATATTATAAAAGAATGAAAGATGTATGTAATAAAATTTTTAAAGCTGCTTCTTTATTTTGTATATGTGTAACTGGAATTTTTTTCTTTTTCTCTAATGAGTTAAGTCTAGCTATATATCAAAGTTTAGAGGCAGCACCTATGATTAAGTTACTTGCCCCTTTAGTGTTTTTTATGTATGTTGATAATATTATTGATAATATTTTGAAAGGTATAAATGAACAAACCAGTGTAATGTTTTGCAATATTTTAGACCTAGCAATTACAATTGCTATTATCTATTTTGTAGTTCCACATCTAGGAATTACTGGATATATTTTAAGTATTTTTGTTAGTGAGCTTTTAAATTTTACTGTTAGTATTTTGCAATTGAAATCTAAGATAAAATATTACATTAACCCTTTTAAGTTTATCATTTTTCCTATTATTGCTTGTATTTTTTCATATTTTATTACCTGCAATATACCTTTTACTTTTTCTTCTATTTTAGTTGAAACAGTTTTTAAAATTGGTATTTTTGTTTTGGTTTATGTTGTTGTTATTCAATTGAAAATAAAATTTTTGAATGATTTAAAAGATAGATTTTGATTATTTTATTAACAAAATCTATCCTTTAAATTATTCCTCCCATATTATTGCTTTATCTCCATATATACATCCCCATGGTGAGCCTGTTAATGTTCCATCATTTTTCTTGTGCACTATTATTTCTTTTAAATTTGTTGCTTCAGCAAAGCACCTTGAACTTATTTCTTTTACACTACTTGGTATTTCTATGTTTGTTAGTTCAGTACAATAATTAAAAGAGTTCCCTATTTTCTCTATTGTGTCTGGTAACTTTATACTTGTCATTTTATTTTGGTTGTGAAAAGCATAATTATTAATTTCTTTTACTTTTGTTTCATCTACTTTTTCTTTTATTTCATATGTTATTATTGTCCCTGTTGGCTTGATTGGTGATATAAATATACTTCCATCTTTATTATATAATGCATCTACTTCTTCCCCATTACATATTGCTCCTTTTCTTATACTGTAATTTGGATTATTTTCATCTATTTCTATTCTTTCTATTCCTGAACCATAGATTGACATATTATCAAATCCTTTTATATTTTTTCCTAATTTTATACTTTTTAAATTCGAACAGCCACTAAAAGCTTGAGAAGATATTGTTTCTAATGTTTCTGGTAGTTCGATATTTACTAAATTTTTTCTATTATAAAAAGCTTGTATCCCTAATTCCTTTATTTGTTTTTCTATTTTTACATCGCTTTCATTTCCATAATACCTTATTAATTGTATATTATTTATATCATCTTTTGTATATATTGCTTTTCCATCTGTTTCGTACTTTGCATTTCCACTATCTATTATTACTTCTGTTATGTTGTTTGATATAAACATTGAATCTATCTTTGTTACACTTGCTGGTATTTCTACTTTTATAATATTCGTATATTGTGTTATTTGGCTAGCTCCTAATTCAGTTACTGTATCTGGAATTGTAAATGTATCTCCTTTTACTGCACTTTCTAATATTATTACCATTTTTCTTCCTTGGTCTCCTAACAATATTCCATCTACAAATTTAAAATTATTATTTCCTTCTGGTATTTCTATATTGTTTAGTTTTGTACAAGCATTAAATGCTGTACTATCAATACTTTCTAAGGTACTTGGTAATTTTATTGTTTCTAAATTACCACAATTTGAAAATGCATTTAATTCAATAGAAATAACTCCTTCTGGTATTTCTACAGTTTCTAAACTTCTACAACCATAAAAAATATAGCTATTAATTTTCTTTATTTTTTTAGAAATATTAATATTTTGTAATTTTGTATCATAATAAAAGGCTTGACTTCCTATTTGTGTTACACTATTTGGCATTTGTACTGTGTTCAAGTTTTCACATTCCTGAAATGCACTTACTCCAATATATTCTACTCCTTCTATTAAGCCATCTGAATTTACTTTTTCTTGCATTATTACTGTTTCTAATGTACTATTATTTCTAAATGCATTTTTCTCTATTCTTTTTACTGTACTTGGTATTATTATTGTTTTTAGTCCATCTAAATTTGAAAATGCTCCTTCTCCTATTGCAGTTACTGAATCTGGTATTGTTAAACTTCCTGTGTTTTCATCCATTAACAATAAGTTTCCATTTGATGACCATAATACTCCATCTCTTATATCATATGGGTTTACTTCTATTCCTAAACTTTGGGCTACTCTTATTTCTGCTTTATCTTGTGTATTAATTAATAGTTCTCCTTTTATTATTTCTAACTTTTCAAAATATTCATCACTTATATCTGGTATTACTGTTTTTATATTTCCTGTTTCTTCATTTTCTTTTGTGTTATAGTTTAGTTCCGTTTTTCCAGCCATTAAGGTTGTTTCTTCAAAATTTCCGTTTTCACTATATTTATTTATTTTATATAATTCTAACTCTTCCTTATATTGCGATAATTCTGTTGATAATTTAGCTTCTTCTGCTTTTGTTATTATTCCACTATCTCCTGTTAATGTTGCTATGCTAACTCCTGCAAGGATTAAAAGTACAATGATTGTTATAACAAGAGCAATTAATGTTATACCATTACTTAAATTTTGATTTTTTACTGCATTCATTGATTTCTTATTTCCTCCATTCTTTTGTTTTTACGTTATTATAATTATTTCCTTTTTTTCAAATTATATTCTTTGGACAAAAATAGACCTAATTATTATGTATCTATTGTATACATTCTTAATAACTAAGTCAATAATTTTTATATTACAATTTTATTACAAGTTTTAAACACATTATTTGTCACTACTTTTATTTTTAATTTTTAAATATTTTACAATCTTTTGGTTATACTAATTTTGGTGATATAAAAAATGAAAAATAAAAAATGGATTATTCTATGTATTTTAATCGTTTTAGCTCTAATTGGAGCTGGTATTTATTTTTATTACAACTCAAACAAAGCTGACACAAACAATTATAATGCACAAAGAACTGCAACAAACGATAATAATTCTAATAATGAAAACAATACTGATAATAGTAATTCAGAAAATACATCTGACCAAAATACTACACAAGAAAATAACACTACAAATAATACTACTGAAATAAAAAAAGGTATTACAACTGAACAAACAATTAGTTCTTTTTCAACTAAAATATATACAAAAGATTCTTCTAGGCAAAATAATATCGAAATTACTTGTAATACTTTAAATGGTACAATTGTAAATGCAGGAGAAACTTTTTCTTTTTGCCAAACAGTAGGTAAAGCAACAACAAGTAAAGGTTATGAAAAAGCTGATATTTATGACCACAATGGTAAGAAAAAAGAAGGTTTAGGTGGAGGAAACTGCCAAGTTAGTAGTACTTTATATAATGCAGTCCTTGCTATTCCAAGTCTTGTAGTTACTGAAAGACATGAACATAGTAATAACGTGCCTTATGTTGCAAAAGGAAAAGATGCTGCTGTTGCATATGGTAGTTATGATTTTAAATTTAGAAATGATTTAAGTAATAGTGTGAAAATTTTGGCTAGCACTGATGGTAACTATGTTTATACTTCTTTGGTTGAATTACAAACCTAAATTTTATAAATGTAAAATAAAACCGCTATACATGAATAAAAATTTAAAACTTTCATATATTGTACTATCACATATTCGAGTATATCACTCAGGTGGAGGTCTTTATGCGAAGTTTTAAATTTTTTATTTGTTTATTACTAATATTTTCTTTAACATTCTTTACTTTTTCAAGTTGTCTTGCAAATGAATCTACATATATTTGGTCAGACTCCTTTGATACTGATACTTCGGAAGTTTCTGCAACTGCTGTTCAAAATACTGATACTAACACTACTGAAAATGCAAACTCACTAAATTTGGAATCTCAATCCGCAATTCTAATTGAACAAACAACAGGAAAAATTCTTTATGCACACAATGAACATGAACAACTACGTCCTGCTTCTGTTACAAAAGTAATGAGCATCTTATTAATTATGGAAGCACTTGATAGTGGTCAAATATCTTTAACAGATTCTGTTCCATGTAGTGAAAATGCTGCATCTATGGGTGGTTCACAAATATGGTTAGACCCAAGAGAAACATTAACAGTTGATGAAATGCTAAAAGCTATTTGTGTGCGGATCAGCTAATGATTGTGTTGTAGCTATGAGCGAGTTTATTGCAGGTTCTGAAGATGCTTTTGTTCAAATGATGAATGACAAAGCCAAAGAATTAGGTATGAATGACACCACTTTCAAAAATTGTCACGGCTTAGATGAAGATGGTCATGTTACTTCCAGCTATGATATTTCCTTAATGTCAAAAGAATTGCTAAATAATCATCCTCAAATTACTAACTATACTACTATTTGGATGGACTCTTTAAGGGATGGAAAATCTCAATTGACTAATACAAATAAACTAATTAGGACATATAAAGGAGCAACTGGTTTAAAAACTGGTTCTACTGGTTTAGCCTTATATAATTTATCAGCCAGTGCTACACGTGATGGTCTATCTTTAATTGCTGTTATTATGAAAGCTCCTTCTACCAAAGTTCGTTTTGCAGAAGCAGAAAAATTATTGGATTATGGATTTAATAATTTTATATACAAAGAATTTGCTAAAAAAGATGATATTGCAAATACTGCAATTGTAAACAAAGGTGTAGATTCCACTGTTGATATTGTATTTAGTGATAATGCAGGCATCTTAATAAAAAAAGGTGAAGATAAAAATATAGAACAGAGTATCTCTATTAATGAAAACATCTCTGCTCCAATTCAGGAAGGTCAAAAGCTAGGTACTGCCACATATTCTATGAATGGTGAAGTGTTAGCCAGTGTTGATTTAGTTGCAAGTAAGTCTGTTGAAAAAATTAATTTATTTACTATGACTAAGTCCGTCGTTTATAAGTGGATTGATTTATTAAGATAATAACGTAATTTAAAAAAGTTATTAATTTAAAAGTCCAGCTATTTATATATAATTATGGCTGGACTTTTTTGTTCTAATTTCTATTCATCCTCAATAGTTTCATCATATTCAAATTCATAGTCAATATTTTCTCTAGGTTTAGCTTCTCTCCTAACTTTTTCTACTTTTTCAACCTCTTTTTCAATTTTATTTTCAATTTCTTTTTTATCATCTTGTTGTTTTTTCATATTCTTGTCATGTTTTTTTTGCATTTCTTTAAGAATTTTTTGTGTTTCTTCATTTCGGTTTTGCATACAACGATTCATCATGTTATTAGCTTTTTCCATCAAGTCAGGAATATAATCTAATAACTTGTCAATTGAAGAAGAATGATTTACTGGCATTAATTTAACACTATCAGCTTGAATTACTAAAAATGCAATTGGATTAATACTTACTCCAGCACCACTTCCTCCGCCAAATGGAAGTCTATATTGTATAGCTTCTTCCTTGTCCTTTTTAGTATATTCATCTACTGTTTCTCCTTTAAATTCACTTCCTCCTGCTGCAAAACCAAATGAAACTTTTGATATTGGAATAATTACAATATTATTTGAAGTTTCAATTGGCTCTCCTATAATTGTATTTACATCAATCATGTCTTGAATACTATTCATAGCTGTAGTCATAAGACCTTCTATTGGATGTTCGCTCATATTTCTTCACTCCTTTTTTCTTTTTTCTCGATAATAAATATACGACATTAATAATATGGTTCATTTTTATTTCAAATATACCTGAAATTGTAATATTTAGATAATTTTGATTATTATAAATTGGTTGAACTATATATGTTTGTTCTTCTTTTGTTTTCATTTTATTTCTCAATAAAAATGAAATTACTGTACTAACAATGGGTATTAAAAGAGATGTAATTGCTGAATTTTCTGTTCCTATGTCAATTTTTAATTTTAGCTTTCTTATTGCAAAATCTATCTTTTTTATTATACTAATAGTTTCTTTATCTATTTTTTTTCGTTCTTCCCACATTTTTACGTCTATGTCTACAAATTTATCTTTTAGCTTTAGTTTTTTAACTGTATGTTTATTTAGTTTGATTTTTATAATAGGTATTTTACTTAATATAATCCACGACAGTTGTAAATAATAATTGGGATTAATATGTTTCTTATTTGCTGCGCAATATTCAAATTTTTTTACATCTATTCTTATTTTTGAAAAAACTATTATTAATAACAAAATACACAATATTAGCAAAATAAAAAGAAAAACCAATTACATCACCTTCTTTTAGGTTTATAATTAGTTTTTCCAATTTTTTGAAAATTAAACAATATTTTATAATTTTATCCTACTTTTTTAGATTTTTCTACTTCTATATCTCCAAACAATTCTTCTTGTTTTGTTTCTACTTTACTTCTTCTTGATAATTCCAATAATCCTGAGAATGCTGTTACTACTTCTTGTTTATTATGTGTTTTAATAGAAAATAGCTTATTAAATATAAATTTCTTTTGTTTAACTAAAACTTTAAACATTTCTTTTACTTTACTTGCTACTGTATAATTATCTTGTATTGCTATCTTTTCAATATTTTTTGCATTTTGATTTAATTTAACTTTGTTTCTTTCAACTAAATCTTCATAAATTTGTGGTATTAAAGTATTTTCATAATTCTTTTCTAATTTTTGTTTTGGCAATTTTATCTCTTCTTGTTGTTTATAATATCTATTAGAATATTTATTATAATTCTCTTTTAAAACTTTGCTTATCTCTTTAAACTTTTTATATTCTATAATACGTCTAATCAATTCTTCCTCTGTTAATTCTTCTTCCTCTTCTTCTTGCTTAGGTAAAAGTTTTTTAGACTTTAAATATAGCAAAGTAGATGCCATAACTAAAAATTCACTGGCAATCTCTAAATTTAGTCTTTCTTGTTCTTTTAAATATTCTATATATTGGTCTGTTATTTCACTTAAATTTATATCATAAATATCCATTTTGTTTTTGTCTATTAAGTGACACAATAAATCTATTGGTCCTTCAAAATTATCTATTTTTATTGCATATTTTTTTGTTTCTAATGTTAATAGTGACATTTTAATTACTCCTTTTTGTGTTATGGTCAGTTTGGGGACAGGTTCGGAGTGACCATTTTTGGTCACTTTAGGGACGGCACTTACTCTCGAAACCTAAATTTCTTCAAAAGCCCTGTTTATGCTATCCATTTTATATCCCTTTTTCAATAAATATTGCTTTATTTCATCTTGCTCCATTGAATCTGATTTTTTATATATTATATTTGATGCTGATTTAGTCTCATATTCTTCTAATTCTTCTTTATTTTCATAGAAATAATCTTCTATATCGTCTTTATTTAATCCTTTTGCCATTAGTTTATATTTCATTTCTTTTATAGATAGATTTTTTAGTATTTTGAAATTATTTATTGTTTTTTCTATAAATTCTTTATCATTTATATAATTTGCTTCTTTTAGATATTCAATAATATCTTCTAGCATATTTTCGTCTATTGTTTTAGCAAATTTGTTTCTTATTTCTTGCTCACTTCTTTTTTTGTATATTATATATTTTAATACTTTTGTTTTTTCTTTATCAAATTCTTCGATTGTATACATTAGTATTCCTTTCCTACATTTATATGTTGATTTTTCTATGACTTATTTTACTATAATCAGGATTAAATATCAAGGTTTGAACTATTTTTTAATTATTTTGTTGCAATTTTATGTATAACAATGTATACTATTTTTGTAACAAAAACTTGTATTTAGAAAAAGGAGGTATTTTTCTATGGTAACAATGACAAATTTACATGTCAAAGGAGAAGATTTTTTCTTTGATGGAGACTTACGGCTTTTAGGAGAAACCAAAATTGAAGATGGTAGTTTTACAGTAACTGGAACCCTAATTTTAGCCCAATCAAAAGACTACGATGATGAAATCATCGCTCCAACTTTTGAAATTATCAATGGTGATTTTACTGTTGCTGATTTATGGACTGAAGATATTGATGGATATGCACCTGATTCTGATGATGGTGCAGTATGTGAATATTTCTCAGTCAGCGATGGAGATATTCACGTAACAAATGGGTCATTCAATATTGCCGACTCAGATATTGCAGATGTTTACAACATTTTCATAGATAATGGTGATTTAATATGCAATGATATATTAAATTCATTTTCAATCTATGTAAATGGACAAATAGATTGTAATAATATAGATTCCATTTCTGACATATTCTGTGTTAGCGCAGATGTCGGTGTGACTACATGTGGCAGGGATTTATATGCAATGGATTATTATGACTGCAATTATAATAGCCTCTCAGTTAAAGGTTCTCTTATCACTGATGATTTACGCAATTCGCAGGATGTAGAAGTCGGATAATACCTCAAAAGAACAGGATAACAATTATTTTGTATCCTGTTCTTTCCATTTTAAATTCTATTCTTCCTCATCTTCATCTACATTAGGTAATTCTTCTCCTAAACTTTGTTCAAAAGCCTTTGCAAAATTATCTCTAACTCTTCCTTCTACCTCTTTTAGGATATCTGGATTTTCTTTTAGATATTTCTTAACATTTTCTCTACCTTGTCCAATTCTTTCTCCATTATAGCTAAACCAAGAACCTGCTTTTTCTATAATATCTAAGTTTACTGCCATATCTAAGATATTTCCTTCTTTTGATATTCCTTCCCCATATACAATATCAAATTCAGCTTCTCTAAAAGGTGGTGCAACTTTATTTTTTATAACTTTAACACGTACTCTACTTCCTTTTACTTCTCCATCTTGTTTTATATTTTCTATTTTTCTAATATCCATTCTTACTGATGCATAGAATTTTAAAGCTCTACCACCTGTTGTTGTTTCAGGATTTCCAAACATAACTCCTATTTTTTCTCTTAATTGGTTGATGAAGATAAGAACTGTTTTTGTTTTATTTAATGCTCCAGCAAGTTTTCTTAATGCTTGTGACATTAATCTTGCTTGAAGTCCCATATGTGAATCACCCATATCTCCATCTATTTCAGCTTTTGGAACTAAAGCTGCAACAGAGTCAACTACAATTACATCTAATGCTCCACTTCTTATTAAGCTTTCTGTAATTTCTAATGCTTGTTCTCCTGTATCTGGTTGTGAAACTATTAAATTATCTATATCAACACCTAATTTTTTTGCATATATTGGGTCTAATGCATGCTCTGCATCTATAAATGCTGCTTCTCCTCCTGTTTTTTGTGCTTCTGCAACAACATGTAAAGCTAATGTTGTTTTACCAGATGATTCTGGTCCATATATTTCTATAATTCTTCCTCTTGGAACTCCTCCTATACCTAAAGCTATATCTAAACTTAAAGCTCCTGTTGGTATTGCTTCAACCTCCATTGCTTTAAATTCTCCTAATTTCATTACTGAACCTTTTCCAAATTGTTTTTCTATTTGGCTCATTGCTACTTCTAGTGCCTTCTTTTTTTCATTGTTTTCTCCCATGATTTTCCTCCTTAAATAATTTGAACTTTTGTTTGATAGATACATTATATACCAAATTTTTGTTTTGTCAACACTTTTATTAAAATTTTTTATTTATACCATGTTTCAACTCCATAGAATGAGCAAAACCAATTAGGCCTTTTCTCTCCTACCAATCCAGAGTTAAATGCAACAACATATTTATTATTATACAAACTTAAATATGGAGCATCTGACTTATAAATCTCTATCAAACGAGAATATCTTTCCTTTAATACATTTTCATCTGTTGTATTTTTAACTTCATTCATAATATTTGTAATTTCTTCATTTGTATAATTTGCTAAATTACCATCTCCAAAAAACGTAGTTAAATCTGGTGATGTAGATAATGTTAAAGTACATAATGCAATATCGTAATTTTTATTATTTATTCTATTTGTATATTCTTCATCAGAAGCTTGCACTATATTTATTCTAATACCTTGTGCTTCCAACTGGGTTTTAATGTTTTGTGCAACAGAAACTTTTGTAGCATCACTTGCTTTAACTAACAAATTTAGTTCTATTCGCTGTGTCCTTCTGTTTATTGTTTTTTGCCAAGAACTTGAACGATATGTCCAACCTGCTTCTTCTAGTACTTGCCTTGCTTGGTCTACATTATATCCACTACTAGCTGTTCCTTCTTGATATAACCAACTACCATAGTCTAATGGAAAACTACTAGTATATGCTTGATTATTAAATATAGATGATACTATATTATCCTTATCTATAGAATAAGATATTGCTCGTCTTACTTCGATGTTAGAAAGTAACTCATTTTGAGTATTAAATGCTAAAAATGTATGGTCTCTTCCCTTCATCTCATTTGGTGTATATCCTATTGTTCCAATATATTCTGATAAACTTGTATTATCTGTTGCTACTAAATCTAAGTTTCCTACTTTAAAGCTATTATATAATTCTCCTATTGATGAATATAGATTTACTGTAATTGTTTCTAAAGTTAGAGGTGTATTTTTTATATCCCACCAAGAATCATTTTTCACTAAAACTATATTTGATGAATCAACAGTACTTATTTTATATTTACCTGTTCCTATTGGCTGACTATTTTTAGTAGTTGTTACAAAATCTTCACCTTCATAATAATCTTTTGACAATATTGGAAATGTCAAATAATATTCAAAAAATGGAACTTCTCTATCTAAACTTATTTTTACTGTATAATCATCCATTATTTCTATAGCAGTTACATATTGAACATTATATGAATAAATTGAAGAAACTTCTTTTAGTCTATCAATTGTAAACCTAACATCTTCTGCAGTAAACCTTTGCCCATCTGACCATCTGACATTCTCTCTTAACTTAATTAAATATGAATTATCACTTTGTTTCGCCCACTCTGTTGCTAGACATGGCTCTGCTTTATAATCTGAAGTTAAATTTACTAATGGTTCATAAATCAGTTTTGTAATATCTTGCACATTTTTATTATTACTTAAAATCGGATTTATCGTATCTAACCCAGCAATTCCCACCTTAATTTCTTTCACTTGTTCTTCTTCATTTGATGTGCTTTTATCTTCTAAATTGATTTCTTCTTGGTCTTGTCTGATTTTTAAAACTGCGAAGATTAATATTCCTATGATAAAAATGATAAAAACGTATTTTATCCAATTTGATTTCATATTCATCAAATTCCTTTCATAAGTTGTATATTCTATTTTTATAATTCTTTATTCTTAGCCTATCATACATTAAATTTGATAAAATTTCAAGATTTTAAATATATTTTTTGAAATACAATCATTACTGTTTACATATTACCAGAAAATGTCAAAAAAAGCAATGGTTTTTATCTTTTTTCCATAAAAACTCATCGCATTTTTCGACATTTTTCATATATGTTTATCACTTATTGTAAATTAAGTTCTTGACTCCACTATCAATTTTATACCAGTTCTATCTTCTCCTTCAACCTCTACTTCAGCAAATGCTGGTATACATACTAAATCAACTCCTGATGGTGCAACAAATCCTCTTGCTATGGCAACAGCTTTTACCGCTTGATTCAGCGCTCCTGCTCCAATTGCTTGCATTTCTGCTTTGTTTGATTCTTTCACTAATCCAGCAATTGCTCCTGCTACTGAATTAGGATTTGATTTTGATGAGATTTTCAAAATTTCCATTCTCTTTTCCTCCTATTAATTTATTTTTTGTTGCAACTTTTATGGTTTTATTTTATATTATCTGGAAATATTTGTAAAGTCTTTTTTGGAAATTTTTTACAAAACTCATCGCATAATTTATGAGGTTTCGACAATAATATATATTAAATTTTATTTTAATTTTAAATACTTATTCTTTTGATATTTTTTACTTTATTTGTATCATCATCAACATCAAATATTACTCCATTAAACATTGTCTCTCCTGTTGCAATTTTATATCTTTCTGGTAATGTAGTTTCAAATCTTTTTATAGAAACTTGAATTTCCATACCAATCACTGAATTTTTAGGACCTGTCATTCCAATATCTGAAATATATCCTGTTTTGTTTGGTAATATCTTTTCATCTGCTGTTTGTACATGTGTATGTGTGCCAAAAACCGCTGTTGCTTTACCATCTAAGAAATATCCCATAGCAATTTTCTCTGCAGTTGCTTCTGCGTGAAAGTCTACAAATATCATATCAACATCTTTTTCTATTTTATTTATAATGTCTCTTGCTATGATAAATGGATTTTCTGAAAGGACATTTATATCAACTCTTCCTATTAAATTAATTACTGCTATCTTCTTATTTTTGCAATTATAAATTCCATATCCTTTTCCGACTACTCCTTTTGGGTAATTTGCTGGTCTAATTAATTTTGGATGGTCTATAAATTTGAAGATATCTTTTTTGCCCCAAGTATGATTTCCCATTGTTATGCAATCTACGTTGCAGGATAATATATCATCAAAGTTTTTTTGTGTCATTCCCATTCCTTCTGCTGAATTTTCTCCATTTACAATTACAAAATCTATATTTTCTGTTTGTCTTATTTTATTTATTTCTTTTTTTAATTTTTGAACTCCGGCATTTCCTATTAAATCACCTACTGCTAAAATTTTCATTTTTAATATCATTCCTTTCTAAAGTTTGCTGGTAATCAAAATCTTAATTACTTTTTTCTTATAATACTATAACATTTTCTTTTATGCAAGCAAAACAATTTCAAAAGTCAGCTTTGAATCCAAAACTGACTTGCTTCGTTCATAGATAGGGTTAATTTCACAACTATATAAAGTTAAAACGTACTTTCTCTACCTTTCTAGTAGAATATTTTGATAATTTCAAAAAATCCTCTACTTTTTTACAAATATCCTTTACTTCTTTACATTCATGTCCTGCAAAAGGATATTCAATCCGAGAAATATCCAGATTATCTATCTTGGCTCTTTCTATATCTTTTTCAGTTATTTCATCAGGCCAACAATATGCTATACCTCTAATAATATTGAATTCGGCTTTGAATCCTGACTCAACATCGATAATATAACTATTGCCAGCTGTGTTTCTGTCTACAATCATTTTTTCATTTTCGTAATACACTATAATAAGCCTCCCTATCAATTATTATACTTGTCATATCTATGAACTATATATATTTTACCACTTTTTTAACACTTTTTCAATATACTTAACATAATTTTAATATTTTGAAGAAAAAACAAAAAAGCTGTAGCTTTTACACTACAACTTTCTATTTTGCATAATCTGCAACTCTAGTTTCACGAATTACATTAACTTTTATTTGACCTGGATAATCCATTTCATCCTCAATTCTCTTTGCAATATCTCTTGCAAGTATTGTCATTTTATCATCAGATATCTTATCAGGTTTAACAAGAATTCTTATTTCTCTACCAGCTTGAACTGCAAAAGATTTTTCAACACCATCAAAAGAATCTGCAATTTCCTCAAGATTTTGCAATCTCTTGATATATGCTTCTAAAGTTTCTCTTCTTGCACCTGGTCTTGAAGCTGATATTGCATCTGCTGCTTGTACTAAAACTGCCTCTAAAGTTTGAGACTCTACATCTCCATGATGTGCCTCAACAGCATTTATTACAAGTGGATTTTCTTTATATTTCTTTAATATTTCTACACCTATTTCAACATGAGTTCCTTCCATGTCATGGTCTAAAGCTTTTCCAATATCATGTAATAATCCAGCACGTCTTGCAAGTTTAGGGTCTAAACCTAACTCATCTGCCATAATTCTTGCTAAATTAGAAACTTCAATAGAATGATTTAAAACATTTTGTCCATAACTTGTCCTATATTTTAATTTTCCTAATAATTTAACAATGTCTGGATGAAGTCCAATTACACCAGTTTCTAAAACTGCTCTTTCTCCTTCTTCTTTTATAGTATTTTCTACTTCTTCTTTGGCTTTTTCTACCATTTCTTCAATTTTTGCTGGATGAATTCTTCCATCATCAATTAATTTCTCCAAAGCAATTTTAGCAACTTCTCTTCTTAGTGGGTCAAATCCAGATAATACTACTGCTTCAGGTGTATCATCAATTATTAAATCGATTCCTGTTAATGTTTCTAGAGCTTTTATGTTTCTTCCTTCTCTACCAATAATTCTTCCCTTCATATCATCATTTGGTAATGAAACTATTGATACTGTTGTTTCTTGAGAATGGTCTGCTGCACATTTTTGGATTGAATAACACAAAATTTCTTTAGCTTGCTTAATTGCTGTCTCTTTTGCTTTTTGCTCTTTTTCTCTAATTAAAGCAGCCTTTTCAGCAGTTAGTTCTTTGTCCATTTCAGATAACAATCTCTTTTTAGCTTCTTCTCTTGTTAGAGATGCTATTTTTTGAAGTTCAACTACTTCTTGTTCATGAAGTTTTTTAATTTCTTCTTTTTGTTTCTCAACTTCTTGTAGTTCTCTTTCAATCTCTCTTTCTTTTTTCTCAAAATTTTCTGAACGTCTTTCTAAGTTTTCTTCTTTTTGAATTAATCTTGACTCTTGTTTTTGTACTTCGCCTCTTCTTTCTTTAATCTCTTGATCTAATTCTTTTCTGCTATTCATAATTTCTTCTTTAGCTTTAAAAATTTCTTCTTTTTTCAAATTTTCTGCTTCTATTTTAGCTAAATCAATTAATCTTTTTGCTTCATTTTCTGCACCTTGAATTTTAGATTCTGCAATCTTTTTTCTATATGCCATACCAACTGGCACTCCAATTGCAAATGAGATTAAGACAGAGACGATAACAATTACGATTGTCATAATTATACACCTCTTTCTTATTTAATTTTCAATGTTCGAATAAAATATATATTAATTATCTTTTCATATATTTTTTCCTACCTATTATATTTTATCTTTATTATCGTAAACTGTCAAGGTCTTTTGAGAAAAAAAGAAAAGAACCTTCAATCTTGGTTCTTGTTCTTACAAAATATCACATTAGTAATTGATTTTGACTCTAGTTATTTTTGTCTCTATAAACTTTTACTATATCTTTAAAATTCATCTTTGTTCCATAATTTAATATAGCATTTGAATAAATTTTAATTGCAACTTTTGCAATAATCAAACCAGTAATTATCAACACAATAATTGATAATACTATCTCTGAAGTTGATGCAATTCCCATCATAATTCTAAATGGCATACAAAATGGTGATGAAATTGGGAATATTGCTGCAAATTGATTCAATTCACTTGTTGGATTCATCATTGTAAAATATGATAGGTAAAAACCAATTACTGCAAGTATTGCAACAGGTGTATTTGCTGATTGTATATCTTCTGGTTTGCTAACTGTTGAACCAGTTAAAGCATAAAGTAAAGCATATGCAAAATATCCCAATATAAAATATACAATTGTAATAATTGCAAGATATGGTGTAAATTTAGACATATCTAAAACCGCATCCAACAGTTCTGGTGCTAAAAATACCTTAGCAGATATCACAGCTGTTGCAACTATAACACATATTTGTATTAATCCAACAATTCCGATTCCAATAGTTTTTCCTAATACTATTGTTCTTGGTGAAGTAGATGTTACTAATGTTTCCATTATTTTTGAAGTTTTTTCTGTTGTAATTGAACTTGATACTTGATATGCACAGAAATATATTGCATAGAATAATACAATTGATAACATCATTATTACAAATAAATTTCCGCTTACTTCTTGCTCGTCAGTTTGTTCCATTGTAAATTCAAAATTAGGAGTTAAACTTGCTATTTGTTCTTGTGTTAAACCTAATTTAGAAATTTGTAAATTAGTATAAACTGCATTTATTGCATTAATTAAATCTTCTGGAACAGATGCAACTTGTGTCATATTTTCTACTATATATCTTAATTTGTAACTACCATCATCTTTTTGCTCTATAATAATTGCTTCATTAATATCTTTATCTTCTATCCTAGTTTTTATATCCTCAAAAGAAATATCATTATTTGCAATTTGAAATGTATATCCTAAATCCATTTGATTTAAAGTTTGCAAAGTTCCTTCAAATAAATTTGTACTATCAACTATTAGTATTTTTTCTTCTCCTAAATTTTCTCCATCTTCTGTAAATGCACTTATTATATTTGGAATATTAAATCCTATTACTATTAATATTAAAATAATTAAAGTTGAAACAATAAAGGATTTTCTTTTTGCCATATCCTTAATTGTAAAAGCAATTACTGTTCTTAAATCTCTCATTTTATCCTATTCCTTTCTTCTTTATACTTTAATTTGAAAAAGAATTAGTATATTGCTAGGCAAACAAAGTTTAACGACGCAAGATGCTGATTATTTTTCAAATTAACCTACCTTCTCTATAAAAATATCATTAAGAGTTGGCTTCTTAATTTCAAACTTATTTACAACGATATTGTCATCAACCAATTTTTTTAATAGTTGATGAGCATTTTCTTCTGAATCAATTTTAATAGAATACTCATTATTCTTAGAAAACTCAATATCCATATTAAAATCCTTAATATACTCATCAATATTTGAATCTGTTGAAATCTCTAATCTATTAGCTTTATACCCCTCTTTAATTTCTTTCAAATTACCTTTCAAAACAGTTTTACCTTTATTCAATATTAAAATATCTGTACAAAACTCTTCAATTGATGACATCTGGTGACTTGACATTATAATATATTTTCCTTCTTTAACTAAATCTATTATAATATTTTTTAATATTTCAGTATTAACTGGATCTAATCCACTAAAAGGTTCATCAAGTACAATTAATTCAGGATCATGTATGATTGCAGTCATAAATTGTATTTTTTGTTGATTTCCTTTTGACAATTTTTCTGCTGTCATCTGTATATATTCTTCCACTTTTAAAACCTTTGCCCATTTTTTTATTGCTTCATCTGCATCTTTTAGATTCATACCTTTTAATTTTGCAAAGTACATTAATTGGTCATATATCTTTGTTTTTGGATATACACCTCTTTCTTCTGGTAAATATCCAAAATTAACACTTTTCCTTTCTACCTTTTTTCCGTTCCAAGTTATTTCACCTGTATCTTTTTTAATAATTCCAAGAATCATTCTAATTGTAGTAGTTTTTCCAGCCCCATTTGTACCAAGTAGCCCAAACACACTAGGTTTGTCCACTTCAAATGAGATGTTATCTACCGCTTGTTTCCCTACAAACTTCTTAGAAACATTTTCAAGTTTTAATCCCATCTTTTCCTCCTTTGGGGACATGCCAAATTGAACATTTTTTGTTCAAAAGGGACACACCCTAATTAATTTAAAAAGAAAATTAGCTTTAGCATTTTCTATATATTATTATTTAAAAATGCTTATTTCCAATTTTCTAAATTCAATTCTTTGACATTATATTATTTTATTATTTAATTTACAATAGCTTATATAATATTATTTATTATTTTATGACAAATTGTTATATTATATTGACAAACTTACCTTTCGTCTTTTAAATAATTTCTTATTGTAGACGTAGATAACTGTAAAATACTTGCTAAAATTTTATTTGTAATATTGGTTTCTTTTTTTATTTCTTTCACCATTTTCTCAAGTTCTTTTCTATTTCTACAAACACCTAACCCATTCTTTTTTTCATATTGTCTTATAAATTCTTTTATAAATATTTCTTTATCTTCACAAATATCTATAAATTCATTGTTAGCTACAAATCGTTCTTCATGATTTTTTACCAAACTATTTATATCTTTTTCTTCTATTTGATTTTTCACATTTTCTAATATTTTACTTATTTTAAATTCTTTTAAGTTTGAATAAAGATATTCTTCAGGTTTAGATACAATTCTTGCTCTCACAGGATTATTAAAAATATATTTAATACAATTTTCCAAATGTTTTTCGCTAAGTATAGGCTGACTTTTATATCTTCCTCGAAAAACCACTCCTACTCTATTATTAATATAATTATAGAACATCGCAAATTTTTCGTTTATACTCTTCATAAATAAGCTGATATTGTCTATTTCATCAGTATATACTAAAATATGAGTATGATTATCCATTATTGTAAATGCAATAATTTTTATATTAAATTTGTCTGCATCTTTTTCTAAATATTTCATATATTTCTTTTTGCATCTTTCATCTTGAAATATATATTCCTTATTAATACCTTGTGTCATATTA
Organism: uncultured Clostridia bacterium; assembly: GCA_944387525.1. Lineage (GTDB taxonomy): Bacteria > Bacillota > Clostridia > TANB77 > CAG-508 > CAG-269. The sequence continues at coordinate 37,197 of CALXFF010000014.1, forward strand.
TGGAAAAATTTTGTTTTAATTTGATTTCTTGCTAATCTAGGCATAAAACTCCTTTATAACGAATTAATTTGAAATAAATCGTTGATTATAATTTATTTTTATGAAGTAATTTAATTTCCATAATTTTATTACAATTTTTTCCATTTGTCAAATATTTTTATATAAGTTCAAGTAAAAATTAATTCATTCTCTTTTATCTATAACATAAACAATCACACATATAACCTTTTATTATTTTTACTTATTTTACTACATCTTCCAATAAAGTCTGTCCCTTTTTAACATTTTTTGTTCATTTTGGCATGTCCCTAAATGTTTCCTTGACAATATAATTACTTTTTGTTATATTATCTTATGCACAACAAAATTGTTTCACACAAGGAGGAGGTATAAATTTATGAAACTTTTTCAGAAATTTAGAAGGCGGGAACTTACACCAGTAGAACAATTGGCTGAATACGAAAGCGAAATTGCATATAATCAATCTGTGATTGAAAATGCAGAAGCTTCAATTCAACTTTTGACTAAAGCTATTAAATTTCATAAAAAAATTACAAAAGATAATAATGTTCATCTAAAGAATTTCTCTTATGATTTTTGGTTGAGCATGAATTTAAAAAAATGTCTTACTCAAATAGACGATTATAATATCGCTCTTGAAAATGCTAAGTCAAATTTGAAGTACTACGAAGTTCTCCGTGACCACCTCAAAAAAGAGTTAGAAAGTCAAAACTCTTAAGAAGTGCAAAAAGTGATATCAACAATATAACGTGTTGATATCACTTTTTTATAGGTCCGTCCCTAAATCCCCGTTTTTAGGGATTTTTAGGACCGTCCCCCTAATCCCTCTCAACATCAATTTTTAAGTTTTCACCATTTATATTTGTATCTGTATATTCTTTTCCTTTTTCATTGTAGAAAATATTATCTGCTAATGTGTCATGTTTTATAGTATCCTCAAATTTCTTTATAACTTTTTCAACCTTCTCATTGTCAGCTACATATAAATTAATTCTGTCTAATACTTCAAAGCCACTATCTTTTCTCATGTTTTGTACTTTTGATAATACTTCTCTCAAAATTCCTTCTTCTGCAAGTTCTGGTGTAATTTTTGTATCTAGTACAACTCCAATTTCACCTTCTCCACTAAATGCAAAACCTTCTTTACCTTGCATTGTTACAAGTAGATTTTCTGAATTTAATCCTATTTGAGTATCATCAATTTCAATGTATTCTACTCCACCATTTTTTACTGTATTTGCTAAGTCCATTTGGTTTTTCTTTGATATTTCTTCTCTAATTCTTGGAATTAGTTTTCCATATTCTTTTCCTAGGACTGGTAAGTTTGGCTTAATTTCAAAATCTACATATTCTCCCATTTCAGCTCCTAATTCGATTTCTTTTACATTTAGTTCCTCTTTTACTATATCTTCATAGTATTTAGGTAATGTATCAACTGAAATAAGCATTTTTGAAAGTGGTTGTCTGTTTTTGATATTTGCAGAATTTCTGCTACTACGACCTAGTTTTACAATTTTATATGCTAAATCCATTTCTTTTTCAAGATCTGGATTAATTGCTTTTTCATCTACCTCTGGCCATAAGCACAAATGTACACTTTCTGGAGCTGTTTTATCTAAATTTACTACTAGATTTTGGTATATTTCATCTGTTATGAATGGAACAAATGGTGCTGCTACTTTTATTAATGTTGTAAGAACTTTATATAATGTAACATATGCTCCGATTTTTTCATCATTTAATTCTTGACTCCAAAATCTCTCTCTATTTCTACGTACATACCAGTTTGAAAGCTCATCTGTAAAGTTTTCAATTAATAGTGCTGCATTTGTTATATCATAACCATCTAATTTTTCAGCTACTTCTTTTACAAGTGTATTTAATTTAGAAATAATCCATTTATCCATTACATTTGTTAATTTAAAATCACTGTATTTTAATGGATTGAATTGGTCTATTTCTGCATATAGCACATAGAAAGAATATACATTCCATAATGTACTTATAAATCCTCTTTGAGTTTCTTGTACATTTTTTAGTCCAAGTCTTGTTGGAAGCCATGGTGCACTACATGTATAGAAATGCCATCTAGTTGCATCTGCACCCACTGTATCTAATAACATCATTGGGTCTACACCATTACCTTTAGATTTAGACATTTTTTGTCCATGTTCATCTAATACGTGACCAAGTACTATACAATTTTCAAATGGTGACCTATTAAATAGTGCTGTTCCAATTGCAGTTAAAGTATAGAACCATCCTCTTGTTTGGTCAACAGCTTCTGAAATAAATTGTGCTGGGAAGTTGTTGTCAAACATTTCTTTATTTTCAAATGGATAATGCCATTGTGCAAAAGGCATTGAACCTGAGTCAAACCAACAGTCAATAACTTCTTTTGCCCTATGCATTTTCTTGCCACATTTTGGACATTTCAAATATACATTATCAATATATGGTTTATGCAATTCTATATCTTCTGGTACATCAATTCCTTTTTCTTTTAGTTCTGCAATAGAACCAATACATTCTTGATGTCCACAGTTTTCATCCTCACAAGTCCAGATTGGTAGTGGTGTTCCCCAATATCTATCTCTTGAAATTCCCCAGTCAATAACATTTTCTAGGAATTTTCCAAATCTTCCTGTTTTAATCGTTTCTGGATACCAATTTACTTTGCTGTTATTTTCAACTAATTCATCTCTTAGTTTACTCATAGCAACAAACCAACTTTCTTTTGGATAATATAAAAGTGGTGTGTCACATCTCCAACAATGTGGATATGAGTGCATATGTTTTTCTTTGCTAAATAATTTGTTTTCTTCTTTTAGCCATTTACAAATATCTTCATTGCAGTCTCTAACAAATCTTCCTGCCCATGGTTCAACTTCTTTTACAAATTTTCCTTCTTTGTCTACTAAGTTTATAAATGTAATACCATTTTGTTTAGCAACTAAACTGTCATCTTCACCATATGCAGGAGCAATATGAACAATACCTGTACCATCTGTTAATGTTACATAGTCTCCATGTATAACTTCAAATGCCTTTCCTTTAACTTCTCCAAATGGCATTAATCTTTCATATTTTGTTCCTAATAATTCTTCACCTTTAAATGTCTTTACAACATCATATGATGTTTCTTTTAATACTGTATCAATTAAATCCTTTGCTAAAATATAGTTTTCATATACTGGTTCATCATCTGTTCCGATATTTGCTTTTACTTCAGCATATTCATAAGATTTATTAACACAAAGTGCTAGGTTTGATGGTAATGTCCATGGAGTTGTTGTCCATGCTAAAATATATGTATTATCATCAAACTTTTGTCCATCAAGAACTTTAAATTTAGCAATACAAGTTAAATCTTTTACATCTTTATATCCTTGAGCAACTTCATGAGAAGATAAAGCAGTTCCACATCTTGGACAATATGGCATAACTTTATGTCCTTCATATAAAAGACCTTTTTCCCACATTTGTTTTAAAGCCCACCATACAGACTCAATATATTCATTGTGATATGTTACATATGGATGTTCCATATCAACCCAGAAACCAACTTTATTTGTCATTTCCTCCCACATATGAACATAATTGAAAACACTTTCTTTACATTCTTTAACAAACTTTTCTACTCCATATTCTTCAATTTGTTGTTTACCTGAAATTCCTAATTTCTTTTCAATTTCAAGTTCAACTGGTAATCCATGTGTATCCCATCCAGCTTTTCTAATAACTTTATATCCTTTCATAACTTTGTATCTTGGGATAATGTCCTTGATTACCCTTGTTTCAATATGTCCAACATGTGGCTTTCCATTTGCTGTTGGTGGTCCATCATAAAATGTAAAATATCTTTTTCCTTCATTCATAGCAAAGTTCTTTTTTATGATGTCTTTTTTCTTCCAACCTTCTGCTACTTGTCTTTCAATTCCTACAAAACCTTCTTTAGGTAATTCTACTTTTTTGTACAAATAAATCTCCTCCTTCTTAACTGTTTTAAATCAAAAAAGCTATTTCAATCCTATTGTATTAGGACGAAATAGCTTTAATTCCGCGGTACCACCTATTTTAACAAATTTATATATTAATCGCTAAATTGATTATATTGCAATTTGTTCTCTCATTTTTCTTTTAACGCAAGATTACGGCTAAACTTATTTTCACAATAATTTCAGTTTAGCAACAACATAGGTGATAATAAATAATTTTTACTTACCAAATTTGCAGCACCCTTTGGCTCTCTTTAAGTTATTGTATTATTTATCGTGTCCTTGTTTTTGTTTTTTTCTTTCACATTGATAAATATTATATCATGTTTTTTGGATTTTGCAAGGGGTTTTCAGAATTTTTTTCATTTTCATCATTGTTATTTTCGCACGCAAAAAATCTAGTGTTGTTTCTGTAATTTCACACACTAGATTATACGCACACTCTCTATTTAATTTTTACTTTTAAAATTAATTTATTGATGTATTTTAATTTATCAATTTTAGCATTCAGCAAGACTCAATATAAAGCTGGACGAAAACCAACATGGTCGTCGTCGATGTAGGAAGGGCCATTGTAACTGCGAAGAGAAGCTGGAGCGTTAAAGCCATTATTGATGTAGTAGCCTCCTCTATAGACACACGGAGAGCGGGTACTAGGGCTTTTTTCTAATGTCACTTCCGATACATTTCCAGCTAGGTCATATATATTCATTTTACTATTTCTTTCTGTTGCTCCTGTTGTTAATAATACAACTGAGGCTGGTTTTGAATATGTTCCACTTACTTCTGTATAATTTGCTCCATTATCTGTTGAATATTTTCCTCTTGTTATATCAAAAGTTTCATTATAATAATTTCCCCATGAACCTGAATTAGTTTTTAAATAATATGATGCATTATTTGTTGTTGTATCCCAATCTCCATTTTCTTCTAAATATTTTAACACTAAATCCCACTGTATTCCAAACATCAATGTACTTGTCTTTCCTCCTATTGCTAAACTTTCTGATAAATCCTCTGCTTGGCTACATATTACATAGTTATATGGGTATGCCCCTTGTTGAATTACGGCTTGTCTTGTATTGTCATTTGCAGTTACTGGGTTATCAAATGAACCAACTTCATATTTTCCTATATAAAATCCTCCATATGTTTTTATACTTTGCAACATAGCACTATATT
>CALXFF010000015.1 GCA_944387525.1 uncultured Clostridia bacterium
TGTATCTATTCCTTCTATAAATCTGTCAAAATAGTATGTGTTTGTTCCTGTTGCTGTTACAAAGACTTCCATATCTATTGTTCCATCTGTACTCTTAAATCTCATTTTTGGAGCTACTTCTGGTACTGTTAAAACTCCATTTACCCATTCTACTACTACTATTTCTCCACTCACATATGAGGCATTTCCTGCTCCTATTCCTAAATTAAATTGTTTTAATTCTGTATTTAAATTTCCTACATATGTATCTTCTTCAAAGGTTATTTTTTGTCCTGATAATCTTATTCGTTTGTCATGATATTTTCCTACTACTGTTTTATCAAATCTTGTATTTGTAAAATATACATTTACTTTGTTATATTCTGATACATTTCTGCTGTCTCCTGATTCTACTTCAAAATAGTATTGTTTACTTGTATCTATTCCTTCTATAAATCTGTCAAAATAGTATGTGTTTGTTCCTGTTGCTGTTACAAAGACTTCCATATCTACTGTTCCATCTGTACTTTTAAATCTCATTTTTGGAGCTACTTCTGGTACTGTTGATTTTCCATCTACCCATTCTACTACTACTATTTCTCCACTTACATATGAGGCATTTCCAGCTCCTATTCCTAAATTAAATTGTTTTAATTCTGTATTTAAATTTCCAACATAAGTATAATCTTCAAAGAATAATTTATTATCTTTATTTTTTAATACCTTATCATTTTGACATCTTCCAATACTTTCTGGTAAAGTACTTAAATTTACTTGTTCTATTTTATTTTCAGATAAATTATTTTCATTTTCTGATGATATTTCTAAAATATATTCTTTTGTCATATCTAAATTTTTAATTGATTTATCAAAATAATATGTATTTCCACTTTCTTGTTCTACAAAACACTCTTTAGCAACTGCTCCATCTATTGATTTCAATTTTATTACCGGTGTTTCTCTAGGTATATTTGATTCGCCATCTACCCATTCAACTACTATAATTTTTCCTTGTAAATAATAACTATCATCTGATACTTTTAATGTATTTAAAGATAATATTTCTGAATTTACATCTCCCACATATTGCATTGTTTCTATATTTATTGCATTATTTTTTATTGAATAATAATACTTGTTATCTTCTCCTATTCCTCTTGAAGCTCCTAATTTAGGACTTACTGTATGATGTACTGGTACATTTACTCTATCTGCTGTTGATACTTCAATATTATACTGTTTACTACTATCTAGATTACTAAGCCATGTATCAAAATAATATGTATTTCCACTTTTTTGCTCTACATAACAATCTATTGTTGACTTTCCATCTGTTGATATTAATTTTATACTTGGAGTACCACTTGGTACACTTTGCATTCCATTAATCCAATCCACTATTATTGCTTCACCTGCTAAATGTGTTTTAGTTGAACTAACTTCTAATTTAGTAATCTCACTATTTGTACTATTATCTTCTCTATTAATTCTAAAAAGCTCTTTATTTGCTATAATCGCCTTTGCATCTGCTTCTGCCATTTGATTTATTTTAGCATCATTTAAATAATTTGCTCTATCATATGGATTACTTATATAGCAATGTTCGATTATCATACCCGGTATTCCATAATACATTGGCTCTCTAATTATTCCATACCAATCTGCTAAAAATCCATCTGAATAATATCTATTTTCCTCTGTATACTTTATTATTGGTCTATAAATATGAGAAGGAACACCAACACTTGCTAAATTGGATAACACAGCTTGTCCTAAAGTGTTTGACGCCTGATAAAATCTTGTTGAATTAGTATTTGCTGTAATATATACTTCTGAACCACTTACAATAGGATTTGTACTAGAATTTATATGAAAACTAACTAATAAATCTGCTCCATTATCTTTAGCTACTTGCGCTCTTTCAGCCAAATCTGGACATTCATTTTCGCTTCTTGATAATATTCCTGTTATCCCTGGTTCTGCATCTAAAATCTCTTTTACTCTTGTTGCTATTTTCCAGTTAACATCTTTTTCTTGTATTCCACCTGCTACAGCACCTACATCATACCCTCCATGACCTGGGTCTAATATTACTATGATATCATCTGCTGCATATACGTTTGAACTAAATATTAATCCGATAAAAACTATGAATAAAATTAAAAAGTACTTAATTTTTGTGCTTTTCATTGAAATCACCCTTATTTTCTTTTTATATATTTTATCTTTAATTTTTCTATCACATTGCACTTATATTTTACTATATTAAATGGAAAATAGCAAGAAAATTTCTTGCTATTTTCACATTATTTTATCACTATTTCAGTACATATTTTTCTTCCACTTTATTGCACTACTTTACTATGAATTATCTTCTAGACTAGGTAATGTGTATTTTTCATTGAATACAGATGTTTGGATACAAACTATTGGGCGAACTACAAACGAAAAACTACCAACATAGTCAAAATATAAAGAAGCATCGTCACCATCTACATAAAGCTCATGACTATCAAAAAAAGAAGGAGAAGCAAGCCAACAATAATATGATGCACCTTTATTATAAATCCCATAATTATAACTTGTTTTTAATTGATTAGATTTCGTATTTTGTGTATATCCACTTTGTCTTACCCCTAATGTTATTTGATTTGAAGAATTTGCACTTGATGTTGCATTAAATGATGCTACATACAGTTCTACTGTTGGACTCCCTATTGCAAATACTGCATCACTATTTTTATATTCATTCCACATACTAGTCTCTGACGTATCTGTTAACCATGCTGTTGCACGTATATTTGAACCTGTATTACTTTCAGTAAAAACTGTTCCTGTTTCTAATAGCATTGGGCTTAACTTTTGTCCTACTACACTTACATCTGCTCCTGTTTGATATTTAAGTTCTCCTGTTTCATTTTTTATTGTATCATAATAATCACTTGGCAAATAACCTCCTATCACTTCGTCTGTAATTAAATAAGTATAATTACTATCCTGATAGAATAATCTCCATACATTTGAACTCATTGTTGATGCTTGAACTGTATATTCTGGAACTATATATCCATATTTATCTGTATTTATTGCTTCTCCTATTGTTAAATTATTTTCATCAAAATTTGGTACATCTCCCCCAGCTGAACTATTTGTATATAGTTCTTCTATTGGTACTATATATCCATTTGGTGTCTCGACTCCTTCTTCTGTTACATTTTTATAATATCTATTCTCTGCATCTGGATTTGATGTATCTAATATATTTTTTATATCTTCCCAATCACTAATTGCTCCATCTCTTCCGTTTTCTAATTCTCCTGCTACCCAATTTGTTATATCTAATTGTGCCTGCTCTTTTACTGATGCAATTTCATTTTTCTCTTTTGCATCAGTTGCTCTTGTTAATATCCCATTATCTCCTGTTAGTGTCGCTATACTTACTCCTGCTAAAATTAATAACACGATAATTGTAATTACAAGAGCAATTAATGTAATACCTTTTATTGATTTTCTTGTTCCTTTTGAAATAAAATTCTTTTGTTCCATATCTTTATTTTCTTCCTTTCCTATTTTTAGCATTATAAACATCTCCTCCTTCTTTTGTTTAACACTTAATTATAAATTGAACTAAATATATTTACCAAATGTTAGATATAAAAATATACTCGTATTAATTATTTCCATTTTTGTAAATAGTATTCCTTTTCATCAAATTAATTAAACATAGATATGAAGTTATATTTTTTATCTACAAAAATAGACCTAATTTTTATGTTTATATTGTATACAAACATAATAATTAAGTCAACATTTTTAATGTTACATTTTTATTACTTTATTATTACATGTTTTTTTCAAAGCTAATAGAAAAAATAACACATTTAATTTTTATTGAACTACTAACCAAATTTTCTCTTAGTTTTTACTATTCCTGGCAAATACAAAATTAGAAATAAAATTTTATTTTCAAAATTTCTAATTTTATTCAAATTTTTCTTAGATTTAGTTAAATAACTAAACAATATATAATGTTTAATGGCATATAACCTTTTATTAAAATTCACACCTTTAAAATCCTTTTGTAAAATTTCTTCAAAATACTTATAATATCCAAATGGATTTTCTTTAAATTGTTTTACAATATTTTTTGTATAACCTTTATCTTGATATTCACATATCATAATTGGCTCATTAATGCAAATCATTTTATATTTTTCATCTATCTTATGATACATTCTGGCCTCTGTTATAAATCTTTCTCCATGTTCAAGTTCATGTTTATATTTTTTCCTAATTTCACTTTTAAATAAAATAGCTTTTTCTCCTGTTTCTCCTTCTTTAAAATATAAATCAAACATTGTAGTTTTTTTATTTTTGAAATTGTTACCCATATTATTACCATTTTGGTCAAACTTCAAAAAACATAAGCCATAAATATCTTTTTCATTTCTACTCTCATTTATTGCTTTATTCATTACTTCAAAAGCATTCTCAGTAAAATAGTCGTCTGAGTCACAATCTATAATATAATCTCCTGTTGATTCTTCTACAAGCTTATTAATTGCAACCATTTTACCTTGATTTTCTTGATAAAAGTATCTTATTTCTAAGACCTTTTCTTCTTTTTGGTTTAAATTTTCTTTTACTATTTGATCTTGAAAATTTTGCACAATTTCTTTTGTATCATCTGTTGAACCATCATCCATAATTAGCCACTCTATATCTAATCCAAATTTTATATTTTTTAATATAGAATTATACAAATTTTTCAAAAGTTCAGCTCTGTTATATGTTGGGGTCAAAATAGATATCTTTACATCTTTACTCATTTTTACTCACATCACTTTATAATATATTCTTTAACTCTTCTAAAATACTTTCATTATCATATATTTCTACATCTTTTTCTTCTGGTTTATTTTCTATTGCCATTCTTAATCCTTCATATATTCCTTCTTCTGTATTTTCTAATATCATAGAATTTTTATAATCTACTAAAGCCTCTCTTGCAGCTGTATTAGTTATTATAATCGGTTTATTTAAAATTTTAGCTTCTTCTATTACCATACCATAACCTTCAAAATTTGATAACAAGCAAAAATATGTTGCATTTTTAATATATGGATATGGATTTTCTTTTTTGCCTAGTAGTAAGAATGTTTCATTAACATTATTTATCTTAATTAAATTTTCTAATTTTTCTTTTTCTGGTCCATCACCAATAACATATATTTTATGATAATATCCACCATCTATTAATCTCTTATGTACTTTAATTAGTCTATCTATTGCTTTTTGCTCAACCAATCTTGTAACTGTTACAAAATTTGTTACATTTTCATCAAATTTTATATCTTGTCCAGATTCTGCTTTTCTTAAAACTTTTTCTTTGTCAATATAATTATAAATTACTTGCTTATCTACATTTACATTTGGATATATCTCGTTAAATTTCTTCAAATTGTCTTTACTTACAAAAATTAATTCATCATATTTAGAATATATTTTTTTATCTAAAGTTCTCTTAATTTTAGACTTAAATCCTGCACCAAAAACTTTAGATATATCATTATGTATCCAAGCAATTTTTTTAGTGTTTTTATTTTTATAGCTAAAAATTCTAGTAATTGGTCCTTCTAGGAAAGCTACTTCTATATCATATTTTCCCTTTAATTGTCTTTTAGCTATACTATTTTTAAATAACAAAACCTTTAATGGCATACTGATTTTTCTTTGAAATTTATTTAATTGGTTATATGATTTATTGTATAATGTTTGTAAATTTACTTTTGATGATAACTCTTTTTCTAGTTCACCCTTCGCATATATTGTGAATATAGTTATATCATAACTATCACTTAATTTATTTACCATATCAACTAATACTCTTTCTGCCCCACCGAATAGTTAAACTCGTTATTCCAAATACAACCTTTTTCATTTATAACTCCTTTTTCAAGTTAATTATTTTGTTCACTAACAATGTATTTATTACTACTATTATAATCATTGAAGATGAATTAAAGAATGTATATCCTGCAAAAAATGATATTGCAAATACAAATCCTGCTCCCAAGATTAACATCATATATTCTTGGTCTATTTTCTTTATATTTTTTATTCCTATATATAAACCATAAACAAATATTAATAAAAATGGCACAAAGTATAAGGTAAAACCAATTAATCCAAAGTTAAATAAAAATGCTGGTATTTCCATTTCCATTACTAATTCTCTAAAATTATTTAAATATCCATTTCCAAAGATAATCGCTACTGGATTTTTTTGATTTTTAACTAACATTGCATTATATATTAATTGCTGAATTCTTTGGTCATTATTTGTTATTTGCATACTATTGCATATATCATATAACTCTAATATACTTTTCTTCTCTGCATCACTCATATAACTATCTTCTAATGTTCCATCAATTATTTTATTTCTTATTTCTAATATACTTCCTGTTACATGTGCTTCTCCATTTGTATTTTCATCTATTATATTTCCTTCAATACTTTCTAGATGTTTTCTTCTTTGAAGAGTTGTAGAGCCAACTGCTATAACTACCAATATTACTGCACAGACTCCAAAAATGCATAATGCAATTACCTTTTTATTTATCTTAGCTTTTGCAATTAACTTATATACAATTTCTACAATCATATATAGAATTAAAACTAAAATAAATCCATATAATCCAACTCTTGTTCCCAAAAATATTGTTAAAAATATCCCCAATAAAATTATAAGTGGTATTATAACTTTTCTATATTTTTTTATACTTAATAATGCCATATATATAAATAACGATAATATTAATATTGTTCCTATACTATTGCCTGATTCAAACCAACCTTTTTTCCCCATTTCTTCTATATATGTACTTGATGATGTATTTGTTAAGATAGATATAAAAATTGAAATTATATAAATATACATAGAAATTATAACACTATTTTTCAATTTATTTGTATCCCTATCTCTAAAAACATATATAAATACAAATAAATTCAAAATCATAAAAGAATAATTCACTATATACTGTGCTTCATGTACTACATTACTATAACTACTTCCTGTTTGTAATTTTTCAAACAGATATAAATGTATCAAACCATATACTAAATATATAATTCCTACACCAAATGCATAAATTTTAAATTTTTTATCCTTTTTAAAAAACAAATATATCATCACAGCTATTGGAATTATTGGTCTTAAAAAAGTTGATGGTGAAATACTTGTATCAAATACATTTCTAAATACAAAACTTACTATATCTAAAATTGGACAAATTATTATTAATAAACACAAAAAATCTTCTACTTTTATTTTTCGTTTTCTACTTACATTCATCTTTTCATCCTTTTTTCTATCTATTTATTTAGTACTTACTTAATATTAGCTAATGATATATTTAGATATTTTGAAGTATATTGTGGGGACCTTTCTAGAAAATGTTTGAACGCAGTGAATTACATTTTCTTGAATGGGGATTACGGAAAAATATATAAATATATCATTAGCATATCTACATTATATTAATCCTAAAATCGTACAATATATTTTGTATGTTGTTTTATTTATAGTTTTCAAATACAAATCCTTTAAAGACTTATTCTTTTTCAACACAGGATTTTGCTTCCAATTTGGAAATTTCGTATTTACATTTTCCCAAGTCTTATCCAATAATCTTTGTTGTAAGTTTTCATCTGGTATTTTTACTATTCTAAGTAAAGAACTACAAAAAGCATATCTAACATAAACATATTCCAATTCATTTTTAAATTTATCGTAAATACCATTTTCCTTATAAAACTCTAACACATGTTCTAAAACGTCAAAAATTTCTTGATTTCTTTCATTTTGTGTATTAGATATAGAGCCATCTCTTTGTACATAATGCACACATGGCTCTTTTAAAAATGACACTTTATTTAAGAATGGAATTAATTTATATGTAAATTCCACATCTTCATATCTAAGTCCCTTTGGAAATTGAATTTTAGTTTTATCAAGTATATCTTTTTTTATTAATTTGTTCCAAGCTACAACTCTAACTTTTTCAAGCATTTCATTTTGTCCTGAATATACTTCACCTGTATCTATCTTTTTCTTATCTGGATATTCCCAATAAAAGTCACATTCCACCATGTCACTATTTTCTTTTTTAGCTAGTTGATACATTTTTTCATACATATCTTTTTCTACATAATCATCAGAATCTAGAAAAGCAATGTATTCACCTTTTGCATATGGCATAGCATAATTCCTGCTATCAGAAAGCCCACCATTTTCTTTTTCAAGATACACTATTTTTTCAGGATATTTTTCTAAAAATCTTTTTGCAATTAGTATTGAATTGTCTTTTGAGCCATCATTTACTAATATTATTTCTATATCTTGTAATGTTTGATTTACTAATGTTTCTAAACATTTTTCTATATATCCTTCGACATTGTAAAATGGTACTATAACACTTACTTTTGGCATATTAAAAACTCATCTCCATTTTTTATTCTTCAGTAATTATCGCAATTTTAAATATAATTTAACATTAAATCTTAATATAATTCTTTTGATTAATTGTTTTAAATTATATGGTTTTATATTTTTATACATTTTTCTTATTTTTATCTGCTTTATATAGTTTTGCAAATCTTTTTCTTTCAAATCATTAGCCTTTAATATTACTGTATTTGTATAATATCTTTTTACTAGATCTTTTGATTTTTGACTAATATTATATTGTTCAATTTTTTCAATCATATTGTCATAATGCTTCAATAAATCCTTGGATTTTTGTATTTCTTTGTCGTAATTTACATCTCTTGTAATACTACTATTTGATTGTAAGTAATAATACCCAAATTCATTAGTAGATACAAAACTTTTTGCTTTTAATATAATTAAAGAAGTTAATCCAAAATCTTCATGATATGTACCTTTTGCATATTCAAAATTGTTTTGCTTATAAAATTCTGTTCTGTATAAATAAATACATGCTGGATCTAAAAATTTATCCTTTGTACATAATTTTTCATATCCCTCTTCTCCAGTACATTTTTCAAGTACTGGTCCATCTAATTTTTCTAATATATTTTCATTTCCATCTACTTTTTGCATTTTAAATTTAATTAAATCAATATTTTCATCCATATATTTTTCTAAATTACTATATAAATCTTCACTTATATAATCATCTGAATCAATAAAAGAAATATATTTGCCTGTAACATATGGAATTGCAAAATTTCTGCTATCTGACAATCCACCATTTTCTTTTTTTAAATATTTAATCTTTATTTTATTTTCGTTATTTTTTACCCATTTTTTAATAATGGCTTCAGAATTATCTTCTGAGCCATCATTTACTATAATTAATTCTAAATCATTTAATTTTTGATTATATATAGAATCTAAACATTTTTCTACATATTTTTCAGTATTATATACTGGAACTATTACACTTATTTTTGGCATTTTTACCTCTTTTAATTTTCTCATTATTTATATTTTTTCAATTCTATTTCTTTCCTTTTATTTTTTCTCTTAATTTCCACCATCTAGAATTTTTTATTGCTTCATTTTCTGCTTTATATTTTTCTAATTTTTTAACTGCTTCTCCAAATTCTTTTTTATAGTATTGTAGTTCTTCTTCCTTTTCTTTTTCTAACTTCTCTCTATCTTCTTTGCTTTTCTCTTTTAATTTCTTATATTCTTCTTCTTTTTTCTGCAACACATATTGATATTCCGCCAATATTCCTTGATTTGCCAATTCTAAATTATAAATTTTTTTATTTAATTCTTTTAACTCTTTATCCATTATTCATCTCATTCCTTTTTTTATTTAAATTATAATCAAAAAATTCTTTAAATTGCATAGCAACGACATCATATGTGCATTTTTTTGACTCCTCTAAATTTTCTTCTGATAATTCTTTAAACATTTCTTTATTATTAAATAAATACTTTATTTTTTCTTTTAAATTATCTTTACTTCTTTCAAACATAAACTCTTTTTGTTTTGGTCCTAGCACATCTTCAACAATTCCAACATTAGTTGAAATTATTGGCACTCCACTACACATTGACTCAAGTATTGGATTTGGCCCTCCTTCTGTTTTTGAAGCACAAACATATATATCTATACTGTTATAGAATTCTTTCATTTCATCAATAGGAATAAGTCTATCTTTTTTATCAGCTAACTTTAATTCTACATTATATCCTTCTTCTTTTAACTCTTTTATTGCTGGTTTGATTATTGTATAAACACCTTTTGAATCTTCAAGTTTTTCCCAATCTCCCCATTTACTATTTCCAGCCCAACCTATTGTTATTTGCCTATCTTGTAAATTTTCTACATTAAATCTCTCCAAATTTTCTGGTATAAAAAATTTATCATTAACGCCATTAATTATGAACCTTTGTGGTTTTTTACATCCTAAATTACTATATATATCAAATAATTTACTTGATAATGTATAATATCCATCTAATAAATTTAAAACTTTTTTTGTTTTTTCAATGTTTTTTTCATCAAGTAAAGCATGGTCAGGTATGCAGGTTGTTTTTACTATTTTAGTGAATTTTTCTTTTATAAATTCATCTACATCAAGATTGTTTCTTTTAAATACTACATTTTCATTATCCAACGAAAATAATAATCCTCTCCAGAAGAAATGAACTAAATCACAATCTTGTACTAATAATATAGTTTGTAAAACATTTTCTTGAAGAGCTGTTGTTGCCGGTATAATTTTAAAATCATAATAATCCTTTAATTTTTCTGATAACACAACAGCTTTATTGTAAAAAGCCCAATTATCTGTATCTGTTATGAACGCAATTTTTGGTTTCATATTAAACCCTCCCAAACATTTAAAATGATATTATTTCTTTTCTTCATGATATTCTTTATCAGTATTTACATTCCATATATTAGTTCTATCTTTTATACCTTCTCTAATATCTTTTGCAGCTTCAATAGCTGTAACCATAGAATGGTCCATGTTATTATAACGATGTTGTCCATTTCTTCCTATACAATATAAATTATCAATTTGATTTATATAATCAATTAACTTATCAATATCTTTATATGAATCAAAATATGCTG
This sequence comes from uncultured Clostridia bacterium, assembly GCA_944387525.1. Classification (GTDB taxonomy): domain Bacteria; phylum Bacillota; class Clostridia; order TANB77; family CAG-508; genus CAG-269. Next base: position 11,106 of record CALXFF010000015.1, read on the forward strand.
GATATGCTTTTTTAATTCTTTCACGATGAGAATCTTCAACTTGGTCTTTACTAATTATATTCATTGATACTAATTCATCAATTGCAAAATCAATAAATTCCTTATCAGACATATTCCAATATTTATCACCTTCATCACAAGTATATTCTAGCCCTATCCATACTTTATGTTCTGCATCTTTAACTAAATATGGAGACCAGTTATTAAATATTTGTATACGACACATTTTTACTTGTGGTTCTTGTACATAAATCCAACAATCTGGAACAATATTTCCTAATGTTTTTATATCTGTTTTATTTTCTAGATTTAGTTTGTCTACTAATAATCCAACAGTTATAAAGTCACGGAAAGGTAAATTCTTAGCAATATCTTTGATATTATCAGGTACATCAATTCCTGAAAATCCTGCAACTAAATCATTCATTGGCATTGTTGAAACAAATATATCTCCTTCAATCGTTTCAACCTTTCCATCTACTTCACATTCTACTGATACTATTTTTCCATCTTTAAAATTTAATTTCTTTACACAGTATCCTTTTTTAATTTCAGCACCTTGTTCAGAAACTTTATTTGCTAATGTTTCCCACAAATGTCCTGGTCCGTATTTAGGATACCAGAATTCTTCTATTAAAGATGTTTCTGTATTTTCTTTGTTTTTACTTCCAAATGCTTTATGGAACATATCTTTTATAACTGCTGTAATTGATATTCCTTTTACACGTTGTGCCCCCCAATCAGCAGATATTTCACTTGGATGCCTTCCCCATAATTTTTCAGTATATTTTTCGAAAAACATACTATATAAAACTTTTCCAAAACGATTTATATAAAAATTTTCTAATGATGTCTCTGGTTTTTTTACAAATATTGATTTTAAATAACTAAATCCTGCTTTTACTGTTCTTCCAAATCCCATATTCTTAAAAGTTTCTGGCTTCATACTGATTGGATAATCAAAAAATTTCTTTAAATAATAAATTCTTGAAACTCTATGTCTAATAAGCATAACATTATCTTCTTTTTCTGGGTCTGGTCCACCTTCTACTAATGGTTTTTCTCTTCCTAATTTTTCGTCATCAAATGAATTTTTACCTTGAACTGGCATCAACTCACTCCAAAAATTCATTACTCTATCATCTTTAGAGAAAAATCTATGTCCTCCAATATCCATACGATTTCCATTATATTTTACAGTTTTAGATATTCCACCAATATCTTGTGATTCCTCTAAAATCTTAACATTGTATTTTTCATTTCCTTTTTCTTTTAATAGCTCATATGCCATTGTAAGTCCTGCAGGACCTGCTCCTATTATAATTACATTTTTCTTTTTTTCCATTATTTCTTCCTTTCTTTTTATAACTATTTTTTACTATCTTTTACTAGTACTCTAATTAAATATATTATATTTAATAATACTAGACCTACTGATGGTAAAAACAATCTTTGTTGTTCAAATGGTGCTCCTACAATGACTGTAAAAATATTTCCCAAAATTGCTGATGTTAAAAATGCCATAATCCAGTCAATTTTTTTATCTTTTATTAGTTTATATAACAAATATATGATGGATGCTATTATTAATATATAAACCATTGCAAAATTTATTGGTAATGTGATACTTCCAATATAATTAAAACTTTTTGAATAATTTTGTGGGTCTTCTTCAAAATATCTATTTTCTACATATGTTGTTCCAATATTCAAACTTCCAGTATATATTGTTTTATTTATTAAATATTTTAAATAATCCGAATTTGTTGTCATAGCTGATTTACTAAATTTTTTTATTTCGTCTACTGAGAATTCTTCTCTAATAACACCAGTTGTTTTCCATAATATTTCTTCGTCTTCTCTATTTCCTTTTATTTCATTTATTCTTTTTAACATTTCGTCATTATTATCTACATTTCTATATGTTCCACTATCAAGAACAGATATAAAATTATTAATATATGAAATTGCTGTTATAGAAAATTCACCATGTTGTTTCTTTACTAATCCACAATATCCTAGAATTAGTAATGTTACCACTATAAAAGTGCTTATTCCAATTATTGAGTATTTGCATTTCTCTTTATATATGAAAATTTTTAAAATCCAAAACAATAAGTAAATAGCCAACAAATATATATATGCTGGTCTTGTCATAATCATCACAAGTAGCATTACACCGTATCGCTACTGCTAAAAATGAGTTTGGTTTTTTTAAATATTTTAAAGTTAAAAAAGTTAATAATATTATTTCAAATAAAGATATAGATTCTGTTAAAATTGTAACATTCCATAAAATTATGTACGGACATATAGCAAAAATTAATGTAACTATTGATTTTATTATTTTACTATTTGTTATATTTTGCACACAATAATAAAATAGAATAACTGTAAATATAAATAATATTTTTTGCACTAATACAATATTGTTTAATATTTTTTCTTCTCCACCCAATTTTTGAATTAACTTTATGAAATACGGATATACAGGAGTCCTTGATAAATTCACTTCTCCTTTAAAAATATTTTTTTCATCGTACCCTTCTATATATGTATTACTGTCTCCTGTAGCAACATATTCTGGCACATTACTATATATTTTTATTTGAAAAAATATAGATATTAAAAGAATATATATTAAAGGTTGCTTTAAAAAATCAATAATTTTCACTTTAATTTTTTCTTTTTTACTTTCCTTTTCGCTATTAACTAAACTATTTTCTTTCATTTGCCTTGTTCCTTTTCATTTATAATTTGACAAATTCATTTACCCAATTTTTACACTTTTTATTAAAATCCTTTTTCCATTCTTTATATAATTTCATAATTTCATCTTTATGCTCTATACAATTGATAATTCTATCTTTCAAATATTCTGGATCATCTTCCTTTGTTAAAATAACATATTCGCCAAGCTTTGTTCCAACAAAAAAGTCATTATTATTTCCAAGTAAACATGGTACCCCCATTTCAAAGCTTTCTAACGGAAACATTGGTCCATTTTCAGTAAATGTTGGATATATATTTACTTCATTTTGTTGAATTCTTTTTAGTAATTCTTCTGTTGGAATATAATCATTTATACTTGTAGTTTTCAATTGCAATATTTCTGTGAATTTTTTAGCACTTTCATTTATTGGCACTACATCTGCAATTGCATTTGGTACTAATTTTATCGCACTTAATGATGTATATATATTTTTCAATTCTCTTGTATCTGCATTATATATCCCAATTTTCTTTTTATCACTTGGTACTTTTTTTACTCTTTCAATATTTTCTAGATGTACATTGTTTTGTAAATAGTAGCTTTTAAATCCTACTTTTTTATAGAATTCATACATTATACTTCTAACAAATCCAAAACTATCAATTTTATTTTCTTTATATAAGTTCATTACTTCCTTATTTAAATTCCAAGTAAAATCTGAAAAATATTCATAACAGTTTCCATGCCATATTACTTTAATAATTATATTTTCATTTTTCTCTTTTATTTTCTTAATCGTTTCTGTCCAACCATCACAAATCTGGCTAAATATAACGGATTTTATATTATTTTCTATAATTGCTTTCACTAATTTATCAATGTCTTTTTTATTATATACATGTTCTAAAGGCACGATATTTTCAAATAATCCTTTTGTTGAGTTAGCAACTCCAAGCCATGTTGGATTATAAAACACTATATAATCTTTATCTTTATACTGCTTAATCTTTTCAATTGCTTTTTCTACTTGTTCAGAATAATGCTTTTGTTCTTCTTCTATTTTTTTGTTATTAGTTATTTTATATTTAATTGTACTTAATACATGATATATTTTTCTAATAACTCTGTATAGAAAACTATCTTTTTTTATAAATCTTTTTACTAGATTTTTTAACTTCTGCATGAGACTCCTCCTCATTTTTGTATAAATTGCTCTAAACTTTGTTTTGCTATCTTGTTATATTCTTTTTTCCAATTTCTATATAATTCCATTATTTGTTCCTTATTATCTACACAATCCTTTACCATTTTTGAATTAATAATGCTATTATCTTCTGCAAGCGTAACAAGATATCGTTTTAATTCTTTATCTTCCTCTTTTTCAAAGAAATCTGCTGTATTACCAATAATACAAGGTATTCCTTGTTCCATACTAATCCAAAATACAGTATGAAAATATTCAGTAAATGATGTTGCTATATTAATATCATTTTTAACTACTTTTTCTTGTACATTTTTTGCATCAATTGTTTCTATCTTATCAGATGTAGCTTTTATGTCCATAGTATTCACAAAATCTGTCATTCTTTCATCTATTTCATTATAATTTAAATTTGAATTTTCTATATATTTAGGAATACACAATTGATTAAAAATATTTTTATCCCAAGTATAATTTAAAGGATATATGCCTATATCTATCACACCATTAGATACTTTTATTTTTAATTTTTTATCATCTTCCAAAATATAATTTTCTCTTAAAAATGAACACTTATATCCTAAAGTTTTATATACTTCATATTGTCCTTTTCTTAAAAAAGCTATATCATCTATTACATTATCTTTTGATAACTTCAGTAAATTGAAGAAATTTTGCCTTTCATAATCATAATACAATAGACTATCTAAAGTATTACAAATCACTTTAATTTTTAACTCAGGATACTTTTGCTTTACATCTCTTATTAACTTGTCCCATCCAATTTCTAAGCCTGAAAATATAATTTGTTTTATACCTTTTTCCACTAGTTCATTAATTGTTTTCATATTTTTATTATAATCAAAGTCTGTCCAACCCAAGTTTATTTGCTGATTATTTGAAAACATATTTTTAATACAAATATTATCTTCTGGTTTTTTATCCCCATATAATAAGACATATTCTTCTTGCATTTAGCATACATTCCTTTCCTATTCTTTTCCAAGCACTTTTCTTGCTAATGATTTAGCTCCTGTTAATGCATTCATGTATTCTATATCATTATGGATTATAAATGCTTCTTTCCACATTTCTTTTCTTAACAAATCTCTACATTTAAATATATTTAATTTTTGCATTGTTGATAATTTATCGTCTTTTTCTACATATGTAGCTGTTCCAAATGTATCATTAAATACCATACTATAATATGCTTCTACCAATTCTTTGCTTGGATTTGTTTTTGTTTTTCTAATTAAATCATACACATATCCTTTTGTCTCAAACGCTTCATAAGGATGATATTTCATATATTCATTAATTATCTTTGCAGCTTCAAACATTCCATCTTGTAATGGTTTTATATATTCTTTTACTATGTCTGTTTCTTCTGTTTTTGCTTTTCTTATAGCTTCTCCCTGTTTGTATTCTACAACACTACCTGTTCCTGGATTATAAATCCATTCTAGTAATGTTATCATACAAGCTACCTCATTATTTCTTATATTTTTATCATCTATATAACTTAATTTATATGTGTTTTTTGGTTGTAAATTGTAGTAATCATATAATGTTAAATAATATCCACCTATTTTCTTATTTGTAAATATATGTGCTAAGTTATCTTGAATAGTTCCTCTCCATCCAATATCTACCATAAACATAGGCTCTTCATTATTTGTTATACCTTTTTTATTTTCAAAATATTCTAATAATTCACTTCTTTTTCTGTCTAATTCTACTTGAATTTTATCTGTAAATTCTTTATCAGCACATAAATTTTGTACCCTTAAATCAAACCATGGGTCAATTATATTTTCTTCTGGAACTAAATCATATTTGCCTAAATATTGTTTATATGGCTCAATATCTATTGCTAAAGTTTTAAACAAAGCCTTCATACTTTGCACTCTATATTGTGACCATAGACGTAACAATTCTACAATAGAAAACTCTTTTAATGATGCTGAAAATGTTGCCATTCTACTTACTTCTATGATGTCACTATCTGGTAACTTAACTCCAAATGGATTGTTTTCTTTTATTAATTCATGTATTTTTATAAAAGTTTCTCCTTCTCTTGTTGCATAATACACTTTATCAATACCATTCTTTATTGCATATTCTACTATACTATATCCATAGAAATATAGTAATGGTGCTAAATCAACTCCACTATTAAATAATTTATCATATTTAGTCTTTTCTTCTTTTTTTACACATGATAAATCAAAGTTGAATTTTCTTCCTTTTTCAGGCACAAAATCAAACTCTGTTTTTGTAGTTTTTATTGTTTCTATTCCTAAACTATTTGCCATTTCAATATCTGAATATTGATTATCTCCAACATGTATATGTTCTTCTGGTTTTATACCTAGCTCTTCTTCAGCTTTTTTATATAAATTTCCGCTTCTTTTATTTAAAAGATAATCTGCTGAACTATATATTTTTTCTATTTTTACAGGTATTTGCAAATAATCTAATAATTCCTTTAAACTCTCTGCTCCCATATAAAAATCAGAAATACAATACATTTTTAAATCTTTATATTTCTCAAAAATAGGCACAATTTCAGGATTTATAAAAATAACTCTTTTTTCTTGTTCTATTTCTTCTTTTAATAATTCTTCTGAAATATCTGACATTTCTTCTTTAAAAATCTCTTTTTGTAAAATTTTGAAAACATCTAAAATTCTACATTCATCATCATGTCCATTATCTTTATTTCTTTTACATTCTTCTGCTTCTATTTCATCTCTTTTTTTCAATATTTCATAGATGTTGTTATATTTGTCTTTTAATTTTTTCTCATATTTTAAGACTATGTATCTTGCTGTTGCTAATTTCACCTCTTCTGGGTGACATTTTCTTTTTATTATTGTATCCCAGATATCAAAACTAATTATTTTTGCCATTTTGTTTACATCCTTTCTTTTTATCCCCTATTTTGTTTTCTTATACTAAATTTTTCTTCATTTTCAGGTTTGATTTTATCATTTATTTCTTATATTATCAAGGTTTATATGAAAATTTTATTATATACAATAAAAAAGGAGTATATCATAGAAACTATTGAATAAATAGCCTCCACTGTTATATACTCCTTTTTACACTTATTTTTTAAATTACCTGCATCATTGTATCAATGATTTCTTGATTAGTTAATTTATTCATCTGATTACTATTTAAAAATATAATAGATTTGTTTGCTTCTTCATAATCAACATACTCATAAACTTGATATGGATCCATAGCCTCAAATTCATTTTTTAAAATATCACCTGTCACAACATCAACAATATAATCAATCCCTGTCATATCAACAATAACTAATAAACTTTGTTGTTCTATTTCATTTATTTTTTGAGCATATTTACTATTAGCTCCAGATTTTATTTTTAGATAACCATTTTCATCAATTTCAAACGAATTCTCTACACTATTAATACAATTCAAGAATGTTTCTCTACTTGCTGGACTTACCCAAATTCCAGTTCCTGTCGGTTCACCATCCACTTTTGTATTCTTAATCTCTGCATATGTTGGCATTCTTTGTTCTATACTACCTATTAATCCAGTTCTATATGCAATACTTGGTTTTATTGATAATTCATTATTACTTTCAGTATACAAACTATTATCACCTGTAAAACCATACTGTGCTTTTACACTATTAATTCTTTCATTTTCTTCCTCTGAATTAGTATTTTCTACCTCATCTTGTTCTCCTATATTTTCTTGCTCTTCAACAGCATTATCTTGAGTTGTCACCTGATTATTATCAGTTTCTGAATCATTATCTTTATTTCTTGTATTTATATAGAAAATAATTGCTATTACTACTATAACTAGTAATATAATAATTGGTATCACAATTTTTTTATTAAATTTCATCTAACCATTCCTCTTTCATTTATTAATAGTAACTACTCATTTCTCAACATGTTTATTGTAGCATTAATATATTTACCTGCAAAATTTTGACTTACAACATCTGAATGACTCCATACTGTTGCTGGCATTTCTACTAATGTAGATCTACAATTTCTTAAAGAAGCTCTTGCCCAATTCACTAGATATCCTGTACCATATGAGCCAATATGTTTACTCATTCCAAATTGACTTCTATAATATGAACCTAATCCTGAATCTCCTATTGTTTCATTTAGCCAACCATGTAAATCAACTAATATATTTCTTCCGCTGGTTGATTGATGAGAAGTTAAGAAATCTCTTAAACTTGCTGCCTCAGTTGCTTGGAATCCTGCAGTTCCATTATAGTTTCTTCCACTATATGTTTGATATTTTGTTCCACTTATGTGCCAACATCTATTTAAATCTATACCTGCATTTCCTGGTGCATTACTACGTAAAGTTAATCTTCCAGGCCCATTGTTTGACCATCCATAATATGCTCCATCTGGATTTACTGAAGGTAATATATATATAGTCCATTTATTTTCTATATTCATATCTTGCATTTGAATTAATTTATTTTTAAATTCTTCTGCAATATATGTTAATTCTTGTCCATCATAATTCCATTGATCTTCAAACCCATGTACTGAAAATACTGTAAACATTACATTTGGTCCATTTCCTATTTTATAGTATTTTAAGTCTTGACCTCTTGAATCTCCTATTGATTTTAAGCCACTTATTCCATATGTACCTGCTGAATAATTAATTTTTTGTAGTTTTATAACGTTATTTTGAGTATTTCCCTTAAATCCTGGTGATACACCTAAATCTTTATCAAATAAATTTACTCTTACTGTTTTTGGTTGTACTATATTTCTTAAATCCCCTGTTTCAGCCTCTAAATAATATTGTTTATTTACATCAATGTTACTTATATCTTCATCAAAATAATAAGTATTTCCACAATCTTGTTTTACATACATTTCATTTGAATATGTTCCATCTGTTGATTTTAGTCTTATTATCGGATTAAATTCAGGTACAGTTGATACACCATTTACCCATTCAACATATATTACTGTTCCAGCTAGATAAGGATGTCCACTTAATGATGTAGTCAAATATATGTCATTTAATTGTGTAATTATTCCTCCTTCATAAGTTTCAGCTTTTAGTGAAATATTATTATCACTATCAATATTTACAGTGTATTTAAAGTTTTTATATTGGCCTTTTTTACTAGAAAAGTTTACTTTTGTAGTTTTGTTTTCTGATTCATTTCTAAAATCACCTGATTGCATTTCCAAATAATATTGTTTGTCTACATTTATTCCTTCTATATATCCATCAAAATAATATGTATTTCCAAATACTTGACTTACAAACATTTCTTTTTCATATGTTCCATCAGTTGATTTCAATTTCATTGTTGGCATATATTCAGGTACTGTTGATTGTCCATTTACCCATTCTATATATACAATATTTCCATATACATAACTATATCCTTTATCAGTATTTGTCAGATTGAATTGTGTAATCTCATTTGTCGCATTACCATAATATACTTTCTTTTTGATGCTGATAGTATTATCAGAATTTAAATTAAAATCATATGCATAGTTACTATATTTTCCTTTTTTAGAAGAAAAGTTTAGTTTTGCTGATTTGTTTTCCGAAATATTTTTACTATCTCCTGAAGTTGTTCTTATATAATACTTTTTATTTGTATCTATTCCGTCAATATATCCATCAAAATAATATGTATTACCACTTAACTGTTTTACATACAAAGTTTTTACAGTTTTACCATCTTCTGTTTCGATTGTAACTATTGGATTTTTTTCTGGAACTGTTGATTGTCCATTTACCCACTCTACATATACTAAATTTCCATATATATATGAATTTCCTTTATCTATATTTGAAATTCCAAAACTAGTTAATTCACTTAATGCATCTCCAACATATGTTATTTTTTGAAATGTTAAATGATTATTTTGTAATAGAACATAATAATCTTTATATTCTCCTAAACTTTGATTCTTTAACTTCAAATTAGACACTTTATTCTCTGATACGTTGTTTTCATCTCCTGATGCAACTTCAAAACTATATTTTTTATTAAAGTCTTTTCCATCAATAAATATATCAAAATAATATGTATTTCCCCATTCTTGTTTAACAAAACATTCATGACTTTCGCTATTTTCGTCATCTTTTAATGTCACAGTAGGATTTTTACTTGGTACTGTTGATAACCCATTTATCCATTCTATAAAAATAAATTTTCCATAAAGATATCCTTTTCCACTACTATTTTTAGCAAAATGAATTTCTAGTAATTCATGTGATGTATCTCCAACATATGTACTAGCTCTTTGCAAAGAATTTGCCTGTACATTTAAAACTTGATTTTGACTTTCTTCAGTTTCTACTGTAGTGTTTATTTCATTTTTCGCAGTATTTTCTACAGTATTTTCAACATTTTCTTGCTGCTCTGTCGATATATTTTGACTTATTGCAATACTAATATTTGATGTTTGAAATATTAATACTAATATAACAAGCATTAATGAAATTACTTTTAAACTTTTTTTCAATTTACACACCCCTTTAATGAATTTCATATAAAACATACATTATGTATAACATTAAGAACATTATTTATATTGATTATCTACTTCTTTTAAGATAACATCATGAGCACTACCTTCTGAAATGCTAACATCTGAAACTAGTGTTAATCTTGCCTTTTCATGGAATTCTGGAATTGTGATACTTCCGCAGTTACACATTGTAGACTTAATTTTAGCTACAGTTATAGCTAAATTATCTTTTAATCTTCCTGCATATGGTATGTATGAATCAACACCTTCTTCAAAAGAAAGTTTTTTATCTCCTCCCATATCATATCTTTGCCAGTTTCTTGCACGGTTCGAACCTTCTCCCCAATACTCTTTAACATATCCATTACCTCTTTTTATTACTCTTGTTGGACTCTCATCAAATCTTGCAAAATATCTTCCTAGCATTACAAAATCTGCTCCAAGTGCTAAAGCAATTGTAATATGGTAATCATGTACAATTCCACCATCCAAACATAAAGGTATATATATCCCTGTCTCTTCAAGATATTCATCACGAGCTGCAACTACATCTATTAATGCTGATGCGTTTCCACGTCCTATTCCTTTTGTTTCACGAGTTATACAAATAGAGCCTCCTCCTACTCCAATTTTTATGAAGTCTGCTCCTGCTTCTGCTAAATATCTAAATCCTTCTTTATCAACTACATTTCCTGCACCAATTTTTACGCTATCTCCATATTTTTCTCTTACAAAATCGATTGTTCTTTTTTGCCATACAGAATATCCGTCTGAAGAATCCATACAAATTAAATCTACTCCTGCATCTACTAGTGCTGGAATTCTTTCTTCATAATCTCTTGTATTGATTCCTGCTCCGACTATGTATCTTTTATTTTCATCTAATAAAGAATTTGGGTTGTTTTTTCTTTCCTCATAATCTTTTCTAAATACTAAATATTTTAATTTTTCTTGTTCATCTAAGATTGGTAAACATGCAATTTTATTTTCCCAAATTACGTCATTTGCTTCTGATAGACTAATTCCTTCATGAGCCCATACTGTTTTGTCTTTTGGAGTCATGAAATTATCTATTGGAGCATTCATATCATCTCTTGAAAGTCTATAATCTTTGTCTGTAACAAGTCCTATAAATTTCCCATTTGCTGTTCCATCTTCTGTTATCATTACTGTTGAATGTCCTGTTTCTTTTACTAATTCAATAACTTCTTTTAAAGGTGTCCCTGATTTTACATTTGAGTCACTTATAATAAATCCCGCTTTATGTTTTTTTACATGTTTAACCATTGCTGCTTGCGATTCAATTGATTGTGAACCGTAAATAAATGCAACTCCACCTTCACGAGCAAGTGCAATTCCCATTTCTTCTCCTGAAACTGATTGCATTATTGCTGATACCATTGGTATATTTGCATAATATTTTGGTTCTTCTCCTTTTCTGTATTTTACTAAAGGTGTTTTTAGTGATACATTATTTGGTATACACCTTTCGTCTGTTAAGTTTGGTAATAATAAAAATTCATTTAATGTTCTTGAAATATCTTCTAATATTTTTGCCATTTTTTCTCCTTTCCTTTCTTTATGCCTCATTTCTAATGCTCTATATTAAAAGCATCTCTCATGTGACATAAATTAGTTTTGTTTTTTATAATTATTAACTCAAATTATATCCCATATTAAATTTATTGTAAATAATTTTAATTTAAATAAATTAAGAAATTTAAACCTATTATCACAATTTATGCCATATTTTTTAGTTATAATATACAAAAAAACACGTAGAATCTTTCTTTTTCTACGCATTTTTATTTAAGTAACTCCTTATCCTTCTACTGGATAAACACTTACTTGTTTTTTATCTTTACCTTTTCTTTCAAATTTAACATTTCCGTCTACTAATGCATAAAGTGTATCGTCACTACCTTTACCCACATTAGTTCCTGGATGAACTTTAGTTCCTCTTTGTCTTACTAAAATATTTCCTGCTAAAACAAATTGACCATCAGCTCTTTTTACACCAAGTCTTTTAGACTCGCTCTCTCTACCGTTGTGGCTGCTACCTTGACCTTTTTTATGAGCCATTCTTTCTCACTCCCTTCGGTTTGTTTGATTTTTTATCTCATATTATAAATTAAGCTTCTACTTTTTCTTTAACTTCAGCTTTTTCATCTGCTTTTGCTGTTTTTGTTTCTGCTTTTTTAGCAGCTGTTTTAATAGATGTAATTTCTACTTTTGTATATGGTTGTCTATGTCCTTGTTTTCTTCTATAATTCTTTTTAGGTTTCATTTTGAAAACAATGATTTTTTTACCTTTACCATGTGAAATTACTTTTCCTTCAACTTTTACTCCTTTAACATAAGGATTTCCTACTTGTACTTTTCCTTCATCAGATACTAAAACAACTTTATCAAAAGTTACTTTTTTACCTTCCTCTGCATCTAATTTTTCAAAAAATACAACATCTCCTTCTGCTACTTTGTATTGTTTTCCACAGCTTTCGATAATTGCGTACATTTAAAATGCACCTCCCTTATTTGTATACTCGCTAATCCTTTTTTAAAGGTAATTAAACTTAATTAATCTTTTTGAACCTTGACTAAGCGGATTACAGTTAAATATTCTATCATAAAGACATAATTCTGTCAATCATTTTGCCAAATTTTCACAAAATATTTCCCTGCAATTGACATAATTCACAAGAAGTGGTATAATAAAAAATAGAGAAAAAAGAAAGGAGTGTTTTTATATGAATAGTAAAATTTTATCTTCATTAAAAAAGGTTTTGGTGATTTCAGCATTGTTAATTATATGTAGCTTAAGTACAGCTAATGCTTTTTCACTAAATATTAGACCTTACACTAACTATACTAATTATACCAATCGTTTTGGTTTTTTTAGTAACATTATCGAAAGATTTTTCAATCCAGAGGATTATAAACTAAAGAATATACAAAGTGAATTAGAAAACATGAGAAGTTCAGGAAATTATGATCTTAATAGCATTACTAGTATAATTGATCAATTACCTGATGGTGAAAACAAAACTATATTAGAGGCAATAAAAGACATGTCTTTAAAATTACAAGAAATGGTAGGCAAAATTGATATTAAAGGTCTTTTGGACAAACTTATCGATGCAATAAAATCTATGCTAGGAGGAGGTTCAAGTTCTTCATCAGGATTACCAGTAGAAGCTGAATCTGTTACTATGAGCTCTATTACAGCCGCACAATTTGCAGGAGAAGATTATAATGTAAAATTACATGCAAATATTTATAGACACGTAGACGAAAACGGAAATCAAGATTCAGATAAATGGGTTATACTAATACATCCATTTATGTTAAAAGGTGAAACAATTGCTAAAAAGATCGGACCTTATTATTATGAAAAAGGTTATAACATAATAGCTCCAGATTTGAGAAGCTTTGGTGATAGCGAAGGAGAAGTAGCATTAGGATTTCTAGAAAGTCTTGATGTATATGATTGGCTAACTGCAATAAATAATGCATATAACCCAAGTGAAGTAATTGTACACGGTATATCTCTTGGAGGTGCAACTACAAACTTCTTATCAGGTATTGATGGTTTCTTAAATAACGGTCCTACTCCAATTAATAAAACTATCAAATCTTTAAGGGAATTAAAAGTAGTAGGATTAGTAGAAGATTGTGGATACACAGATATGACACAATTCGCAAATAAAAACTTCTTATTAAATTTAAATATTGGTCTAAATGAAGAAAATTTTGATTACTATAGTAATGCAACAAATAGTTTACAATATTGCGATATTCCAATGTTAATAATACATGGAACAAATGATACTATAGTAAAACCTGAAAATGCAGAAACAGTTAAAAATACTGTAAAAGGTAGCGTAGACTATTGGTCTGTAGAAGGCGGAGCACATGCATTTATAATAATCGGAAGTAATGCTGACGAGTATAAAGCTCATGTACAAGATTTTATAGACAAAGTACAATAATCACACCTAATATAAAGAGTAGGTTCACACACAACCTACTCTTTACTTTTTGGCCTTATATATTATTTAAATATTTTTTAAATTCTGATTTTTCTAATGGTCTTGAATAATAATATCCCTGCAATAAATCTACTCCTAATTCCTTTAATCTTTGCACTTGCTCACTTGTCTCAACACCTTCTGCTACTGTCTCTAACTCCATGTTTTTAGCTAACTTCATAATTACTTCAAGTATTTGAGGTTGATTTATAAAAGATTTATCGATTTTGATTACATCTATTGGCATGTTCTGTAACATGCTTAATGACGAATATCCTGTCCCAAAATCATCAATCGAAATTTTGAAACCTGCTTCTTTTATCTTCTTAAAAATTTTATACATATCAAAATCTTCGTCTACCATTGCACTTTCTGTAATCTCTAGTTCAATTTCTTCTGGTTTAATATCTTTCTTGCGAGCTATTTCTAAATATTCTTCTATAAAATCTTCTTGCAATAAATGTTCTTTTGAAACATTGACTGAAACTTTTATTTTTTCATTAAATCTATCTTTCCAATCTTTACTATCATCACACACTTTTTCAAAAATATATCTATCTAATTTTATAATAAACTTATTCTTCTCAAATATCGGTATAAACTCATTTGGTGGAATCAGTCTATCTTCTCTTTGCCATCTAACAAGAGCTTCTGCCCCATCTACTTTTCCAGTTTTAGTATTTATTTTAGGCTGATAAAAAACTTTGAATTCTTGCTTTTCTATTCCTTCTTCCATTATCATCTCTATGTCATGTTCTTTTATCATTTTTTCTTCCATTTTATCATCATATACAAAATATCTTTTGTTATAATTTCCTTTTGACATATTATGCGCTATTAATGCTTTGTCTAAAATTTCAAAAATATCTTTATCTTCATCTTTTATTTTATATATTCCTATTGATAATAGCATTTTATATTCATTTTCATCTACTTTTATATTTGATATTTCATCATTAATTTTTCCAACTATATTATCTATGTCCTTTTGATTAAGAAAAATAATGCCAAAAATATCATTTGCAAGTCTTGTAATTATTTCATTTTCTCCTATAATTTCTTTTAGCTTTATTGCAATTGCTTTTAATACTTTATCTCCTTTTTCTCTCCCATATTTCTTATTGAATGTTTTAAATTTATCTATATCAATTATCATTAGATAATACGGTTTATTTTCTTTCTTTAAAATTTCCGTTCCTTTTTCTATAAAATAGTTTTTGTTGCCCACACCTGTTATTGAATCTATATATGCTAATTGATATAGCTGCCTTCTTTTCTTTTTATTTGAAATTATAATGTATATTGCAATAAGTATTGCTAACATGTTTATTACTATTGCAACAAAAAAAGTCATCTTCAAACTTTTATTGTATTCTTCAGCTATTGCACTTCCTTTAGTAATAATCACCAAATTCCAATCATTTATGTTTAAATAATTATATGATGTGTAATAATACGTACCTTTAACATTATATTTTACTTGTCCATCTTGATTTCTTTTTATTTGTTTTTTCATATTATTTAATTTTTGTTGATTATTTTTATCTTCTAATGTGTTTATAATATTATATAAGTTGTATCCATTTTCTCTATTAACTGAATTTGCTACTACTTCTCCCTTGCTATTTATTATATATTCATATCCTTCTCCATTATATAAGGATTCAGCAAATATTCCTTCAAATTCTTCATTGTTTATATTTTCTTCATTTATTATTTTTCTGATTCTTGCAACTTCTTGTTTTGTCAGTTCTGATAGATTTTTTAGTGTGTTTTCGTCTGTTAGTTTTTGAATGTATGCAAGATATGATATTGATAGGATTATGAATATTACTGTTACTAAAGCAATTATAATTATTGGAATTATTTGTTTTTCTTTTTGGCTTTGTTCCATTCTTTTCCCTTCTTTTTTATTTTTGCGTTTTTATCATATTGTTTTAATTTTTGATAATGCTCTTTTTATTATTTTGGCTAGTTTATAAGGAATTATTTATTTTGAACTTGATTTTTTTAAGTAGCTATATTATGATAAGTTTGTTATTGATATTCAATAATAAGTTTACTACCAAAATTAAGAGATGAGATTCTATATTTTAATGAATCAAAGAAAATATATGATAGAGATATTATAGAGTTAATTAAACTATTATACAATTATAAGTCTAGTAGAAATAAGTATTAATAGAAGGTTTTTAAGGAGTAGATTATGGATAAATATATAATTATAACAACACTTTGTGACAAAGAAGAAATTGCTAACAAAATAACAGACACATTACTAGAAAAACGATTAGTAGCTGGAAGTCAATTATCTAAATAAAATTTAGAATTTACTTGACTTTCTTCCATGGAATAAGTTTATAGTTAAATTAATAAAACATTAGTGTCCGTTCTGAAAAGAACGTAATCATTATAATCCGATAGTCCAAAAGGCTATCGTTTTTTATTACCCTTAAAGTTAATAAAAGTTAAAGAGCTTTTTGCTCTTTATTATTTTATTCAAAAGTTTATATATTCTGTTTATTTAACCACTCTTCCATTGTCTCATTTCTTTTTTACTGTTGTTTATTTTTATTTTAAATTCATTTTAATTAGTTCATAAGCTTTTTTTATATCTATATCATTTGAAATTTGTATTCCAGTATTCTTTATTTTTTCAAACATTTTCTGTTTTACACTATTAATCTCTCCTAATGTTTTTCCTTCAAAATCGCTTTCATTCTCGAATTCAATTAAAGTTCCTAAATTCTCAACTATTTGAAATGCAAATTCTATTCCATCTTTTGCATAAACAATGACATGATATTTAACTTCAATAAGTTCATTAAATCCTAAACATTCAAATATTTTTTTGGCTTTCTCTATATCTTGAATATCTAGACTTATTTTTTGCTCTGATATTACATTACCGCTTAATATCATATTCTTTATTTTTATATGTAATCTTTTTTAATTCTTTATCAGCTAATTTTAGATTTCTAAGTAATATTGAATTCTTTAAAATATGTTGTATATTATTTTTATTCAATTCTTGTAATTTTGAAGTCATATAGATATCATCAATATCACTTTCTCTTATAATCTTAAATCCTAGGTGTTTTAATTTTTCAAAAGCATCTTCAATGTCTTCATTGACTTTTACAGTAATCTCTATTTGTTTCATCATTAAATTCTCCTTTCATAATTAAAAAAATTATATAACAAAAAGGAGAAATTTTCAATAAAAATTTCTCCTTTTTGTTTAAGCATTTAGCTTAGATTCTTGTAATTTCTTCAATTTGAATTATCATACCATTGAAGTTTACGATTTCTTTAATATGTTTACCTAAAAGTGCTTGTGCAAAAGGTGCTTTACATGACATAATATTATTATCTAAGTTTCCTTCGTTATCTCCTAAAATAATGTATGTTTCCTCTTCTCCATCGCAAATAACTTTAACTTTTGAACCTACGATTACATTACCATCAAAATTTCTATATTCACTTGTTTCTTCGATAATTTTGCAATCTTTAGCTCTTTCATAAAGTTTCTGTTTTTTCTGCGGAAGAGTATACATTGCTTTTACTCTAAGTTCCATATACTCTGGATTTTCTCTTAAATCATTGTCACGTTTTGCACTTTCACCCATCTCTCTTTGAGTTTCAGTAATCTCACCATCCACATTTTTCAGTTCCTCACAAAGCTTTTTGTACCCTTTTTTCGAAATCAATTCCATTATTTTTCTCCTTCTTCTTGTTCTGTACGAAGTTTTTCTCTTACTCTAATAAGAATTTTTCCGTAATTGTTTTGACCATCATTATTAGGACCACACCCCCAATAATTTTCTTTAACTGTTGCCTCAACAATTCTTGCATTACCTGTATCAAGAAGTTTTTGCAAAATATCCTTGTTTTGCTTAAACTTATAATATACAGCATCAAACATTACATCTTGCTTAACTTCTTCCCAATCGCTCCTAAGATTTAATTTTCTATCTCTTCCTATAGTAGAAGCGATTTTAGGTGTTTCTGCATTTTGGATTCTTATTTTGGTATCAGAATCCATAAATTTTTGTGCTTGATAATAGTGTTCTGAAGTTTTCCAAAACACTCCATCTTTAAAAAATCCATAATTTGAGTATGTTGCAAGATAGCCATACTCTCCAAGTTCTTTGTAGAATCTTATTTCTTTCATTATTTTAACCTCTGTCCGGGAACTAAATACATTGTTTTAAGGTCGGTTGCAGTATAGATTTCGTCCACTTTATTTTCGAGTTTAATATTAATTCTTTCTGCTACTTGTCCCTCTTCACTAGCTGTGTCAAACATATTTAGTTTCTCTATTACAATACTGTTATCGTAGTTACAGCTTAATCTCCAAGAAATACCTTCTTGGGACATTTTGCTATTATACATCCCATAATTTCGTTCATGTACAGGTGTAAGTGGCTCGTTCTCTTTGCTAGTTAAACCTTGGAATTCATGAATTGCTCTTCCTAGGTTACAAATAATACCTGTATCAATTGAGAACTCTGGGTCGAAAAATTCTTTTGCTTTGTATCCAGCAATTTGGAGAGCACTAATGTATGCATTTATCATTGGCAAAATTTCATTAATAATATAATCACTTTTTTCTGTCTTACCAATTTTTTCATATTTTCGTGCCTTATTCTTGCATATTTTTATAACTTCATATACATCCTCCCAAGTAGAATTTTCAAATTTTTCCAAACTTGAAAGATTTTTAGTCTTCTTATATTCAATAATTGAATTTACCAAAAATCTTTCAGTGACAATATAACCTGAATGTTTTCTTGTTTCTGTTTTAGGATAGATATTAATTCCATAATTTCCATCTTCTGTAATGCTAGGATTAATAGAATAATAATATCCATCATAGTTAATCATAAGGTATACTTTAGACACTGGGTATATGCTTAAATCCCCGATTATAAATTTGTGTGCAATTTTCTTAAGCCTTTCTATTGTCTGAATATCTTCATACAAATCAATAGTGTAAAAATCTTCTGGATCTTCTGTTAACAAAATACTATGTTCATAAGGATCTTTAATTTTAGATTCTCTCATATTTACATCTTTATTTTTAGAAATCCATAAATAATTACTTGTATGAATTACCTTATGTCCTAAAACTTCAGTTTCATTGACATCTTTTATTCTAACTAAAGGCTTATATCTTATCTCTACACACATATTCCTTGAACCAGCACCAGCATTTTCATAGTAAGGTCTATAGATTCTAAGTATATTAGCCATATCCATAATATAATCGAAACGACTAAAGTTATCACTCAAACACTCCCATCCAATCTCATATGGCGTGAAAGAAAGTCGTACTCCTCCTAGTCCATTACCATCAAGAGCATTAATTCTTTCATGCATTTCATTGAGAGTTGAATTATACCTACTATAACTTACTGTTGAAATTCTTGTTGTTACTCCAAGTTCTACATATGCAAGCTTAACAAATGTTTCGAGATATGGATAATTTCCAATGTCATTATCCAAGTATGGAAAAATAACTCCATTTCTGTGTTCATATCTATCATAAGTAATAAGTGATTTTCCATTCTCTTTCTGTGGAGTTGCATACTTTAATGCTGCAATTACATTGCGAATTCTAGCTTCACTCCAAAATTCAACTCTTGCATTTGCTAATTTGCTACAAATTCTACATGCATTCAAGCAACCAATTTGTGGCTGAAAATGCCGAAGTTTAGAGAAAAAATCCTCTGACATTTCTTTAAATTTTTCGATAAGATATTCTCTTTCTTTGAAATCTTCCTCAGAAATGCACACTTCATCTGTCAATAAAAATTTTTCCTTCATGGTTATTTCCTCCTCTGAATTTCCTTGAACAATTTTGCAACATTATTTTCAACATCTAAATTCCCGTTATCAAAGTACACCGTAGAACTACTGTCTAAAAACTTGGAAAAATTGTAATAGAAAGCATTTCTTCTTTCTGGATTATCTAACAATTTGTCTAACTGTGATTCACCTCTTTCTTTAATTCTTTTTTGTCTAGTTTCTTCATTTAATTTAATGAAAATTGTTAAATCAGGTTTCAGAATACCATATTTTTCGTATTCTAATTCTACATTAAGTCCTGCTGAATTGTGTGACACAACCGTATCAATTAAATATCGAACACAATACACATTTTTATTCTTGTAGTCAAAGTCTCTTTTGATTTTTTCAGAAATATAAACTACTGAAGATAAATAGTATAAATAATGTGCTATTTGTGATGTTTGTCTAACTTCACTATCGATATACTCACGGTTTGCATACTCTATGCTTGGAGTCCGAACTAAAAGCGACCCCTCGTCCATTTTGTGCAAATTTTCCGCAACAGTACTTGTTCCTGATCCATCTAGACCAGTAATTACAATAAACATATTAATTCCTCCTTTAAAATTTAATTATAAATTTTAAACACAAAGTATAAATTTACATAAACATCTTGTCATAAAAAAGCCATCTAATCAACCACTTGTACGAAATTTCTGTAAATTTATAATTACAAATTAGTATCTATTTTAATATTTTCCAAATTCCATTTTTAGTAGAACCATCTCTTTCAATAATTCTTTTTCTTTTAAAGTTTTTATGTTATACGATATACCATCTCTTGTTATGTCAAGTAATTTAGCTATTTCTACTTGTGTAATACTTGGATTTTTCTTTATTAAATTAATTATTTTTTCTTGTGTAGTTTCTTGGTTAGATATTAAAATCATTCCATCTACAGCTTCATCTATAATTTTAAGTATAAACTCAATAAATTCATTTGAATTTCCTGCATTGTTACAATTTTGAATAGCAATATAGTATTCTTCTTGATGTTTTCTTATTATACTTTCTATTGGAATATATTTAAATAAATCTTTCCAATGTGCAAGTATTGCTGTTTGCCATAGTCTAGCAGTTTTTCCATTTCCATCTGAAAAAGGATGTATAAATACAAATTCATAATGAAATATAGAAGATAAAATTAATGGATTAACATTTTCTTTTGCCTTATTCATCCAATTAAACAAATTATCCATTAATGTCGGAACCATTCTATGAGGTGGAGCCATAAAAATTTGAATATCTCCATCATATACAGCCTCACCATGATTTCTAAATTTTCCACTATCATCTTCAATTGCAAAAGTTAATATTCCTTGTACTTTCTTTAAATCTCCCACAGAATATGGATTTATATTATCAATTTTTTCATAAGCTTTATAAGCATTTTTAACTTCTTGAATATCTTTTTGTTCTCCGATAACAGCTTTTCCATTTATTACTGCTTCAACTTGAAATAATGATAATTGGTTATTTTCAATAGCCAAAGAAGAATGAATAGATTTAATTCTTGTTTTTTTTCTTAATTCCGGATATTTATTTATACCTTCAAAATATTTTGCTTCTCCAATTTTTTCCATTATACTTGACACATAATTTAACATCTTATCCGTAATAGAATATGGTGGATATTTTTCCATACATTACACCTTCTTTACTTATACTTTTATATTCTATAATATTATTATCATTTAATCATATTTAAAATAAAATATATTTATAAACAAAAAAAATGCTACAACTGAATTTTTTGGAAATTCAGTTGTAGCATTTGGTGCGAACAACGTAGATATCTACAACTCTTTTCACACTTTTAACGACTGATACAAATATCAATCAATTCATTATTCTTAATTTAACATAACTTTTAGGAAGATTCAAGAGTTTTAAACGAAATTCATTGAAAAAAATGTAAATTTATGATATTCTTTAGCTGTGTAAATAATTTTTAAAAATATAGGTAGGAAGAATTATGAACAAAGAATTATCTATAATAATAAAAAGCATTAAAAATAAAAATATCAATTATCGAGATATACCATTAGAGTTAAGAGATAATATAGATATTATAGAAACTGAAAGAAAATCAGGAATGAGAGTATATTCTTATAGAGGATACGATGTGATTTTTAATAGATTTTTTGTTCAAGAAGATATAATAGATTTTATTGATAAAAGTATATCCGAGACAATAACAACTAATTTTGAATCATTTGATGACTATTATGAATATTTAAAAGGCAATATATATGAAAAGTCTTGCTACTATCAATATAAATTTACTTCAAGACAGATAAAAAAATACAAAATAGATATTAATAAGATTAAGAATAATGCCTTTATAGATTATACTATTACAGATGATAATTATGATAATGAATTAGAAAATTTAAATTCTGAATTTAAAAATTCAAAATTTAAAAAAGAAAAAAATAAATTATGGATTAATAAAGTTTTAGATTGTAAAAATTTAAAGGATTTAATGAAAGTTCTAAATAATTTTAAAAAAAGCAAATATTACGAATTTTATTTTGAAGATATACTTATTTACTATTTCATTAAGAATAAACCGAAAAAAGCATTTAAAATTTTGATGGATTCCATAAATAACTTTGAATACATTATACCAGTATCAGAAGAAAAAATGTGTTTATATTTTTCTGCAAAAGAAGTGATAAATTCAATTAATTACAATAAAAATGTGCGAGCCCCAGTAACGATTAGCAAACATATAAAGAAATTAAAAAATTTAGCAAATGATATAGAGAATAATAATTATACAAAAGAAACTAACTGCAAATTCGATATCAAAACAAATTACTTTATAATTAAAGAATCATATAAAATAACAGGAAAACATTGTCCAATTATAATCCGAAAGTATTTTGATGATATTAAAGAATTTATAAAATATTTAGATGGAGATTTATCTAATTGTGATTTATCAAAAGCAGTAATTTCAGAAGAAGATATAAAAAATTGTAAGATAAACGAAAATACATTATTACCATTAGATAGTACAAAAATATCACATATAGTAAATAAGTATTATGAATCTGAAAAGTTTTGGGTCTTACAAAAATGGACAGATCAAAATGGAAATATTTTACTTGATAAAAAAAGAGAGTTTAAATACTTTTTTAATTATATTTATTATTTGCATAATGATTTGAGTAATGCTAATTTGATTTTTTGTGAAGGTCTTTCAAATCTAAAAAATATTGAAGATATTAACTTTAATAATGCACATATTAGAAGTGACATAATGGATAAACTTGGATTAAAATATGAAATATTAAATATTTCTAATAATCTTCTTTCATTTGAAAAAACGATAAATAATGAGAAAGAAACACAATTAGTATTACATGAAAGTAGAGATTTATTATTAAACGAATCAATGAACGATTATAATAGTTATGCAAGAGTTTCTTATGTTTCAGATATACATTTAATGCATAGATTACAAAATTGTAAATCAATATTTGATATTGAATTTACAATAAAAGATATTATAATAAATATCCTGAAAAATAGTAGTAGGATTCTTTTAATAGGTGGAGATGTATCGTCTAGCTGTGATTTTTATAAAGTGTTTATTACTGAATTGTCAAAAGAACTAAAAAGATATAGCATAAAAGTTATATTTATTTTGGGTAATCATGAATTATGGGATTTTGCTGGGTATAAATTACAAAGTATTATCGATAATTATAAAAATTTAATAATATCAAATGGTATGTATTTTATACATAATAATCTATTATATATTGAAGAAGAAAAGATAGAAGAAATTTCAGAAGAAGAAATGAATAGCTTGTCAGATGATGCAATTAGAGTAAAATTGAAAAAGGCAAAATTAATAATTAGTGGAGGAATAGCATTTTCTGGATATAATAGTTATTTTAATGCTAATGCTGGTATTTATAGATATACACTAAATCGAGAGCAAGAAATAGACGAAACTAAAAAATTCGAGAAAATATATAATAAATTAACCACTTGTATTGCTGATAAGCATGTTATTATCTTTACGCATACTCCTAAAAAAGATTGGTCAAAATCAGAAGAATATGTTAAAAATTGGGTTTACGTAAGTGGACATACTCATAGAAATTATTTTTATGACGATGGAGAATATAGAATATATGCAGACAATCAATTAGGATATAATTATAAAACTGCTTTTGTGAAATCTTTTTGTATAGAGTATGATTATGATCTGTTTTCAGATTATTCAGATGGAATATATACTATAACAAAAACTCAATACAACGATTTTTATAGAGGAAAAAATATTGAGATGGATTATAATAGAGATGGCGATATATTTATGTTGAAAAAAAACGGATATTATTGTTTTATTAAACCGTCTGCTAGAGGTTTATCTATATTAAACGGTGGTGCATTAAAATCATTAAATGTAAAAGATGTTCATTATTACTACGATAATATGGATAGTCAAATTTTGCTTAATAAAGCTCCCTTAGAAAAATATACTAAATATCAAAAAATCATTTCTAATCAAGTTAAAGAAATTGGCGGTTCTGGAACAATACATGGTTCAATTATAGACATTGATTTCTTTAATCACATATATGTTAATCCTTTTGATGGAACACTATCAGGTTATTGTGCTTCTGATATTATAAATAAATATATTTTTGCTAATATACCATCATTATTAAAGGCTAATTGTCCCACATTATATAAAAATTATACTAAAAAGTTAGGAACTGATAAATCTAATGCACTTATAGTAAAAGGGCAATCAACAGAAATAATATTAAAACCAACATATTATCCAAGTACAGATATATATAAAGCTTCAAGAGAAATAAAGAAAATGCAAAGATTAAACAATGGAATATTAACAGTATGGCATGACAATTATAAAAATTTTTTTAACGACGACACTAGAAAACTTTTAAAATAAGAGATAATCAATAATGCTTAAAAAGTACATTGCTTTTTCTTTATTACAATATAACAAGACATATGAGATGCCAAAAATATAATCAAAAATCTTGAAATAAAAAAAGTAATAAATAACAAATTAGTGTAAAAATATCTAAAGCGAATGAAAAAAATTTCTCATTCGCTTATATCATCAATTTCTATACATAAATCAATTCGTTAAAAACGATTTCTTCTGCTTGAGACTTAATAGAATTCATTGTTCCTACCCAATAAAGCACATCTGTATTTTTCATATCTTCTGTTAAATCGCTTTTTTCTTTTAGTTGGTTAATTATTTGCTCTACTCTTGTTTGAGCCGTTTCTTGTATTTCTTTTAAATGAGTATTCAAAGTTCCATTTATAAGCATTATAGTATAATCAGCTTTTCTATACTCTTTTAGATATTTTAATCTCATTCTTCCATATTTATTTAAAACAATTTTTTCTTGTTTTGGTGCTACTATATTGGGAATATAGTAATCTCCCTTTAAATGATATTCAATACCTGTTCTTTTATCAATTTTTATTTTTGGTAATTCATTATTCATAACATTTTCCTCCTAAAATCTTATATCATTATTTTTCTTTTTACTTTTATCTTTCTTATTTTCATCTGGTATTGTTACTTTTCGATAAATGTTATTTGCAATTTCATTATCGTTGTCGTCAAATATACCATTTCTATATAAATCATCACTAACTATTTTGTAATTCTCATTTTTATCATAACAAATTCTTTTATGGAAGTGTTCCATAATACTATGCCAAAAATTTTTAAATTTCTTCAATTCTTGTTTTATTTTTTCCTTTTCAGTCTGTAATTTATTTATGATTTTATCTTTAGTCGATAATTCACTTTTTAGATTACTAATTTCATCATCTTTTAACTCTATTTGATATTTAAGTGAGCGATTTTCTTTCGCTATTTCAAAAGTACTATCTTCAAAATCTCTAATTGCCATATTTAAGTCATTTACACTTCTTACTGTTTGTGCAATATCTTTTACATCTTCTGTATATTTTTTTAATTTCTGGACATCCTCATTTGAAATAATCATATTATTTTTGTTTAGCTTAGTAGGCTTTAAATTATCTAATATTTGATTTACATCATTGCTTTTGTTATCAAGTGTTTTGGTTTGATTATTAGCTTCAGTTAGTTTTTGTTCCTTTTGTTTTAGTTGTCTTTTGATTTCTCTGTAATTTCCCATATCTTTAACATCAATATCTTGATTTCTGCCTTTTTTCTTTTGTTTTAATAATGAGTTTTCACGATAAATTTTATTATATGATTTTATACAACAATTTCTCATTTCGTCTTGTATTCGTTGCAAAGATTCTTTCGTGAATACTTTTGATTTTGCTGGTTGTTTTCTCATACCTCTTTTATAATCTTCTTTTATTGGAATACCAACAATATGCATATGTGGAGATGTTTCATCAAAATGAACGACTGCATTTGCTACTTTAAATTCTGGTACAATTTTCATTAAATCTTGTACTTGTTCTTTATAAACTTGTACCATTCCTTTTTTATAATATTCATCTTTATCATTCCAAAAGTCCATATCTCCAAGTTCAATGATAATTTCACAAGCTAAGTCTTTTTGTTTATCTTGTGATATATGCTTAAAATAATTCTTTATTTTTCTATCTTCACGAGTTTGTTTTTGGTTATATTCAATTCTTGCTTGTTCAAACTCATAATTATATAAATCTTGAACATCTTTAAATAAATTATCAGTTCCATAAATTACACAAATTTCATCTTTATAATTATCATAATCTCTTAAATTATGCTTATTTACTTTTGATAGCTGTGTAGCATTTTGTATCCCATTATTTGAAAATGATGTTTCGCCAGATGGATTATTTTTTGCAATTTCTTTTGCTTTTATTGTTTTATTTTTATCACTACCTAAATGAATAGAATATGCTAATTCTTTGCTCATCTTTTTTCCTCCTTTAGCATTTACTTCGTAGGCACAGGAATTTTGCTTTGTCAAAATTCCTAACACAAATGTAATGCTTTACATTTGTGTTACAAGACAATTGAAAAATCGCAATAAACAACTTTAGTATCTATGTCTTTTCAAAATCAGTGAGGAGGTTTTTATTTATGAGTTATGCAATAATAAGAAATGAAAAATATAAAAGAGATAATTTAAAGGGAATATATCGTCATAATGAAAGAAAAAATAAAAATTATTCTAACAAAAATATAGATATAACAAAATCATATCTAAATTATTCTATAAAATCTCCTCAATATAGTTATGAAAAAGAGTTTGATATAATTAAAGAAAAATACAATCTTAAGGGACAAATAAAAACCGTTAGTAATATTGTTTGTGAATACATAATAACATCAGATAGGGAATTTTTTGAATCCATTGGAGAAAAAGAAACTAAAAGATATTTTGAAACAGCCTATAAATTTGTATGCGAATATAAAAACTTAGGAGAACAATATATTTTATCTGCCAATGTTCATATGGATGAAAACACACCACATCTACATTTGGTTTTTATTCCTGTAATTCATACTACTGATAGAAAAGGAAATGCCATTGATAAAGTTGCTTGTAGTGAGTTTTGGAAAGAAAAAGATAGTTACATCCAATTACAAAATGCTTTTTATTCATATATTACTCAAAACGGTTTCAATTTAGAACGAGGAAAATCATCTTCAAAAGAACATTTATCGATGAAAGATTATAAAGAAATTACTAATTATGAAAAAACTAAAAAGACATTAGAAGATATCAAAATCGAATTACCTAATGTCCCTGATATTAAACACTTCGGAAAACTAACAGTAAAAAGAGATGAAAAAATACAAAAAGAAATAATTGAGCCAAAAGACCAACTTATAAAACAACTATATAGTGATAATAAAAAATTACATTGTGAACTAGAAAAACAAGTTAATCTCATTGATAAAGCTGAAAAATTTGAAAGTGAAAAACAAACAATTTTACAAGAACAATCTAAGTTAGAACAAAAGTATATTAAATTAGAAAAAAATTATAATAAACAAACTCAACAACTTGATTAGGTTTGTAGGTTTGGCAAAAGTTCTTATAATTATTCATTTGTACTTACAAATAAAATATTTTTCCTCTAAATAAATACTTGTTAAGACATCATTTAATAAAAAAATTCATTACCTTATTTAATGGTGTCAATGTGAAAAATTTTATTCTTTTGCATTTAAAATCTATATTTTATAAAATATATTCATATAAATTCTCTTTTTATTATGTTAGTAATCTCTTTTATTTGTTTATAATTCTCTGATGTTCTCAAATTGATTTTTGCGTATTCAAATATTTTTCCTATATTATCTCTTATATTTCCAACAAGCTCTTCCATCCATTGATATCTTGGCATTATCCATATATGAAAATGTGTATTTGTTTTTTCTTCAAATATAACATTAAATCTATCACATATATTGTTTAACCTTAATATTTTAATAGTTTTATTTACAATTCTAAAAATTTCTATTCTTTCCTCTTCTGTTAACTCTGAAAAAGTTTCCATATGTCTTTTAGGTGAAACAATAAAAAAACCTTTTATTGGTAATTCCCAATCTTGTGATAATATAAATCTGTCATTTTCATAAGCCAATCCACATGGTAAAACAAATTCCTTTTTGACATATGCACAAGATGGACAACCTTTAAAATTAACTATTTCATTTGCATAATTTATCATTATTAATCTCCTAATTTTATTTTTAGTATAAACATATATTCTTATAAAGTGTTACTTTCAATTCGATATGCTAATTCTAATGCAAGTATTGGTACTTTAGTTTTTTTATCAAAATTAGCTAATTGGGTTATACTTCTTTCTTCCCATTCTACAGAATCTAAATTATCTCCAGCATAATAAAAAGTAAAATAATGTATTTTTTTATATTTACAAACGGCTGCAATCGATGCTCCCTCCATTTCTACGCAAACTACTCCTTTATTTTTATACATTTCTATTTTTTCTTTAGTCTCTCTATAAAAAGCATCAATTGTCCATGTTGCTCCATCAGTATAATTAAATTTGTATTCTTTTAAAATTTCTTTAAATAAGTTACTATATTCATTATCTAATTCAATATATTCTGAATCTGGTAAATAATGATAACTTGTGCCTTCATCTCTATAAGCTTTATTGGGAATAATTATTGAACAATCTTCAATATTTTTATTTAAAACTCCACAATTCCCAAAAATAATAAGTGTATCAATACCATTCACGCTTAATTCTTCAATATCTTGACTTATCCAAGGTCCACTAATTCCTGCCATAAATATGGTTAATTGAATATTTTTATATTCTAATATATATATAGGTCGTTTTTCCATTAATTCTCCAACTTTTTTACAGTTAAATTTTTTTACAATATCATTTAATAAATATTCTGAAAATACTCCAATCCCTATATGTGGCAACTTAATACTTGGGTCATGTATTCCCTTATTATTTTTTATACCTCTAGGCTTAATAAATCCCTCTTCGCTACTATATATTATCATATATTCTCCCTCCAAATAAATAAGGTTTTGTAAAAAGTTTTTCTGTTAAAACTTCTACATCCCTTGTTTTTTCTATATAAATTATTAAAACTTGATA
>CALXFF010000016.1 GCA_944387525.1 uncultured Clostridia bacterium
GCGATTATCGGATTTTTACCAATATTTAGTTTTCAATGTTCTTTTTCATTATTTTTCATGTAACTTTTTACAATATCAGTTTATACATAATGTGTATTCTATAAAAAGCTTTTTTAGAACCATTAATTGGGGACAGGTTCGCTTTAACCACTTTTGGTCACTTTGGGGACGGCACTTCAGTTTTTAATTTTTAAAGCCTTTATAGTGCTATTTATCAACCTTTTCTAAATATTTAAGCATAAAAATTAATCACTAAAAGCGACAAAAAAAGACTAATTTCTACAAAAACTTGTAAAAAATTAGTCTTAATTTTAATAAAGTGGCGTCCCTAAACTATCCAAAAATGGTTAAAGCGAACCTGTCCCCAAACTAACCACTCCGTAGTTTCCTCCACCACCACTGTGGACTTCGCAATTTCCTTCTCTTGCATTTACTATGTTGTTCGCAATTTTTTCTCCTACAACTGCTTCAATATCATCTTTTGATAATTTGTGTAATATGTTCATTTCTGTTTCAAATGTATCTAATAATTTTTCTATTGTTTTTCCACCAACTCCTGGAATAAATCCTAATGGTATTTGATATTGATATGGTGGTCTATTTTTTGGACTTTTACTTTCTTCTTTATCTTTTATTAATTCTATTCTGTCAAAAACTCCAAATGTAACATTTTTTCCTCCACATATTGGGCAAACTTCAACTGGTTCTTTTGTTTCAATTGATTTTTGACAGTCATCACAATATGTTCTATGGTATTTTCCTAATTTTGGATCTAAACCATAATTTACTAATACTTTTCTTCCATCTTCATTTTTCAATGCTTTTACAATTTCTTTAAAAGATATATCTTCTACTAACATTTTATTGTATTCTCTTGCGATTTTAGGTAAAGAATGAGCATCTGAATTTGTAACAAATGTCTTATTTTCTAGTTCTGAAATCATGTCTGCTAGATATGTATCTGAACTTAAGCCTAATTCAACTGCAAATATTTTATCAAATTTTTCTTTGAAGATATTTTCTAGTCTATCTGTACAATTTCCATAGTAGCTTTTGTGTGGTGTAAATATATGTGCTGGTATTAATATTCCATTATATTTTTCTACTATATCTATTAATTCATAGCCAGATACATTAGACCTTTGTGTGCTTAAAGTAATATTTTTTATATGGTGACTCATTTCTTGTGAAAAGCCTTTTATGTCTTTTAAATGTGGGAAAAAGCAGATATTATGAGCACTACCACATTTTCCATTTCTACCTTTTTCAGATGTTTCTACTTCACTTCCTAATAATATACAAACTTTATCTTTATATATTATTCCTCCATCTTCTAATTCATATGCTTCTCCTGTTTTTAAAAAGTTCTCTATATCTTCGATAACATATGGTGAAGCACAATCAATTATTCCACATACATTTATTCCTTTTCTTTCTACACATTCTTTTGCTATATTGGCAAAATTTAACGACCTTGCAGCCGTTATTTTGATTGGTTTCCCACTTTCACTTCTTCCTATGTGTATATGTAAATCTGCAAATATTTCGTACATTTTTATTCCTCCAACTTTTTTCTCCATCCAATAGCTCTTCGTTTTTTAATTATTAGAATTTATATTTTGTGCCGTCGCTGTTTCTTCATTCATATGTGACAATATCTTTTTGGTTGTTTCCTCACTAAATAATGGTCTAGTATTTTCAACATGATGCTTTTCAAACATTTCATTTACCAAATTATCATTTTCCTCTTGCATTAATTCATCTATTTTAGGTTGATATTCATATACTACCTTTTGTATAAATTTTGTTAATTCTTCTGTTTCGTTATATATTTTCACTAACCTTCTTAAAGCTGTCATATTAACCGATTCACTAATATGTATTTGCTCTAAGTAATTAACAAATTCAATAAATGTTTCTAAATATCTGTTATATTGGTCTTTTAAATTTCTATGTTGTAATAAAACTAATGCCTCATCTGGCTGAAAACCTATTCTTTCTGGTCTATCTAAAAGCATTCCTCCAAATTGATCTACAAGTTCTAATATATCACTTTCTCGCTCACGCGGATTGCTATTACTATATCTATTAATCTCTTCACATATCTTACAAAAACGCTTTCCAAAGCCGAGTCCCATTAAATAATTTGCTCCTTCTTTTGCATATGAATGAATTTTTTCTAAGTCTTGTACATTGTCTACTTTTTTACAGTTGCATAATAGGGATGCAGTTAATAAAAGGTTTGAATCTACTTGAATTTTTGAATAGTTTAAAAAAATTCTTGTTAATTCCGTTTTAAATACCACTGATTTATCAAAAAATATTTTTGTTTTTTTCGATAAATAGTACACTATTTCCATTTTTGATGCTAAATTTTCCTCTTCTAATATGTAATCTGCAAATGTATCCATCACATGCATCCTCCTTTGTTCGTAATCATACACTTTTATTATACGAAAAAATATAGTTTTTTTCAATATTTTTGCAATATGTAATAAAAATGTAATATTTATTCTATTGCATTTCTAGCAAGCTCATCACATCTATTATTAAACTCATTATCACTATGCCCCTTTACTTTTATAAATTTTACTTGATGTATTTTTGTTAATTTATATAACTCTTTCCATAATTCTTGATTTTTAACAGGTTCTTTACTTGAAGTTCTCCAATTATTTTTTACCCAATTTCCTATCCAATTTTGTAAAAACGCATTAACCACATATGCACTATCACTATATAAATCTACTTGGCATGGAAATTTTAGCATTTTTAATGCTTCTATTACTGCTGTCAACTCCATTTCATTATTTGTTGTGTTTTTCTTTCCTCCTGAAATTTCTTTTCTATTTCCTTGACACATTAATATTGCTCCCCAACCTCCTGGTCCAGGATTTCCTGAGCAAGCTCCATCTGTATATATTGTAACTTTTTCCATCTGTTCTTTCCTTTCTTAAATTATTTATTTTTTATCATAAAACATTTCTTAACTTTTATTGAATTTCTCATGATTATTTGTATTTTAGCCATTTTTATGGTATCATTATATCAGTTATGGAAAAAATATACAAGATAATATTTTTCAATCTTTACTAACATATTTAGAATAATAACATATAATATAAAAATTGAATAAAAAAATCTAATAAGGAGGTTCAAAGTAATGGGCAAAGTTTTAGGTATTATTGCAGAATATAATCCATTTCACAATGGTCATCTATATCACTTGCAAGAATCAAAAAAACAAACAGGTTCTACATATACAGTTGCCATCATGAGTGGGAACTTTACTCAACGTGGCAGTACATCTATCATAGACAAATGGTTTAAAGCTGAAATTGCTCTTTATTGTGGTATTGATTTAGTCATTGAACTTCCTGTTTTATATAGTATTTCAAGTGCTGAAAATTTTGCAGATGGAGCTATTAAAATATTAGATTCATTAAAAGTTGTTGATTATTTATCATTTGGCGCTGAAACAGCTGATATTCCTACATTACAACAAATTGCTGAAGTTTTATATACTGAACCAAGAAAATATAAAACATTTTTATCTCACGAATTAAGAAAAGGATTATCTTTTCCAAAGGCTAGAGAAAATGCATTGATGATGTACCTAAATGACATTAGAAGATTTACAAATGTTATTTCTTCTCCTAACAATATTTTAGGTATTGAATATCTAAAGGCTTTGATGAAATACAAAAGTAACATACAACCTGTTGCAATTCATAGGTCATCAGTTGGATATAATGATTTAGAATATACAGATAATATGGCAAGTAGCACAGCCATTCGTAATATCATTAAAAATAACGGTTTTGATGTATTGAGAAATGTTATTCCAGAACCTAGTTATTCTATTTTAATTAAAAATATTAAACAAGGCCACATTGTTCCAGATTTATCAACTTTTGAAAAAGAAATTATCTATAATTTAAGAAAAATGGATGTTTCCGAAATTGCTGAACTTCCTGATGTTTCTGAAGGTTTGGAATTTGCTTTAAAAAATGCTGCAAATTCATGTAATACTTTGAATGAATTTTTGAATATCATAAAGTCTAAAAGATATACTACTACTCGTATTCAACGTATTTTAGTATATTCTCTACTTGGTATTACGAAAAAAGATATGGAATTGTCAAAAAAGGTTACTCCTTATGTTAGGGTTCTTGCTACTAATAAACGTGGAAAATTTTTAATTTCTGAGATTTTAAAGGCTAACCCTAAACTTGAAATTGTTACTTCTGTTAAACGTTATTTGGATAGTAATCCTAATAAGAATTATCAATTATTGCTTGATAAGGATATTTGGGCTACTAATGTTTATACTATTGGTTATGAGGCTGATTCTTGGAATAATTTAGATTTTACTAAGAAGATTATTACGTTGTAATGTCGCTATTTAGGACGTTTCTCATGCGACATTTTTCTTCAAGCAGTATTTTTATTTCATATGAAAGATTTTCATAATACGATTAAATATTCTTTTAAAAATATTCTCTTGTTCTGCTTGAATTGGTAGTTTATCTGCATCTATATTTTCACCTATTATTTCAACTTCTGGACTAAGTTCTTTTTTCTTAAAAATATCATCCATATTATATTTCTTTCTTAATTCTTCTTGATATCGTTTCTCATTTTCATTTAAATGTTCTCTAAAACTATTTTTCTGCTCTTCTGTTTCACACCAATACTCTAAACAAATCATAGCAATTAAGCCTCTAGTTTCATTTTTCAGATTTAATTCTTTCAGAGGTCTTGTATAATCAAATTTACATTCATAATTTTGAGATGCATTATTTTTTAGAAAATTCATAAATTTATCTGGAATTCTATTTATATCATCTTGACTTATTCCTTTCAAATAATGCAATGTTTCAGCCATTGCTATTCCATATCTTTCATTTACCATATTTTTCTCCTATTTTTGTTGTTCAGTTTCATCTAATATTTTTTCTTCATTAAGTATAGCTTCTTTTACTATTCTAATTGCTTCTTGCTCCATAGAAATTCTTACTTTTCTATCTTGTATGCAATCACTTAATCCATTTTTACCGCTTTGTACAACTTTATTTTTTCCTAATGTTTGTAATATATTTGTTATTTCGCTTACAGAAATTGTATCATACACTCTATCTATGTTTCTACATTCTAAACCACTTTGTGTATCTATATACTCTTTCAAAGCATTCATCATTTGTTCTTCTGATACCCCCGAAAGGAATTTTACATCTTTTCCACTTGCAATATATCTTCTAATTAGTTGAGGAATAGGACTAATTCGAGTTGCTCTATCAGTATCATCTAACCTATGAATACTTCCTTGTATTGCTCCGTTATAATATAAAGATATATCCTTTTTTAAAGTTTGAGAATCATAAATACTTTTAGAAGATATTCCATCAAGTCCTTCTATATCGTTGGAATATTCATAATTTGTGTGTCCTACACCTTCATATATTTTTGATTGAACTGGCATATTAAGAAGGCTATATAATTCCATATAACTTCCAAGTCTTTCATTTGAACTTCTTCCAAATAATACATTTGATGCTGCAATATATTCTAATACTCTATTATGCATACTAGCAATTTCAATTTCAGTTATATGACGTCCCAATTTTGATTCTAAAAGTGAGATATCATCTCCAGCTTTTACATCTATTCCCTCCACAGTCGTTCCATTCATATATGCATAATGTCCTGGTTTAGTATCTTCTTGTTCTCCAACAAAAATCATTTTTGGCATATTTGATAAAACTTTTCTATATCCTTCTTTTCCATCTGGAAAACTTGATAAATCTCTATAATGTTCAATATCAGCAATTCCTACTGGAAAATTCATTGGTAAATTATATGTTCCGTCCTCATTTATTGTTATTTTCTCTTGATAATCTCTTTTAGCAACATTATATTCTTGAATTATTATATCCATATTCCTTTGTGCAATCTTCTTTGTAATTTTCCCATTCATAATCACAAATTTTTCATTATTAGTCATTTCATCATCAGGAACAATTTGTAATGTGATTTCATCAATTGGAAGTGTTCCAAAATTACCTCCACCTAATATACTAGCTTGACACATTTCTGGATAATATACAGAAAAATTATTAGCAAATGTTGCAGATTTTGAATGTCCAAATGGAATTACTTTATCACTTATCTCTATACCAGTTCTATCTTCAATGATACTTCTCGCATCTTCTATCATTGCTTTTATTTGTGGTACTGTTTTACTTATAACATCCTTATCTAATTGAGATACAACACTTTCAAATTGTTCATTACCGAAAACCTGGAATAAGTGGAACTATAGCAGGTGCATTAGGATTAATTCCTATCATATTACTTAATTCAATTATCCCTCTTTCTAATCTATAATACATTCTATCTAGTGTCTGGTCTTTAGGTTCTTCTTTTCTATTTTCATTAAAAGAATTTCTTCTAATTATTTCACTAGTTTGAAATAAACTATATATTTCTTCCATACCTTCTAAGTTTTCTACGTATCCATCAGGCATTTCTTCTTCATAATCATTAAGGCAATCCATCATTAATATACTTTGAGGTTTATTTGGTATATATACAAAATATGAATAGTTAAAACCTTTTTCTGGATTAGCTTCTACTAATACCACTTTAAAATCATTTTGTCTTGCATATGCTAAATCCTCTTTTAATTCTTTTTTATAATCTCTCATAACATTCAACTTTCTTTCTATGAATTCTTATTAAAATTATGACATTGTATTTTGATGTCTTAGCGAAGGCCATATGCGAAAAAACTCCTTGCACAAAAAACTTATCATCCGTTTCAAAATTAGTTATAGCAATAGTTTTAAAGATATGTATACCCATATCGATGTTTTTTTGTCTATCACTATGCTTTTAATTCTCAACATAAATTTTTATATTTTGCAAGAGATATTTTTTATCTTTAAATGGTTGTAGATAAATAATTCATTAAAACCACACCTAGTATTGCTAATATAACTAAACTCGCAACTACTATTACTTTTACTTTTTTTGCTATTTTTTTATTAAATATTACAATTAATCCTATAACAAACAATACAACTGGAATTACTATTTTCCCAATCTTTGAAATAATTTCTACAATACTTGGTATTTTCTCTTTTGGTCCTGGATCAACAGCATACATTGATATTATTTCATCTGTTCCAATCGCATAAACCTTAGATATCATACCAACAATAAATACTTCTATACTTGATATTACCTTTTTTATTTTATTCATTTGCTCCATCCCCTTCTAAAATTTTATTTAAACATAGTTTTTGTATTTTATTATCAAAGTCCCAATTATGTAATGAACCACCTAAACAATATTTCCAATCTTGACAATTTTCACATTCTTTACATTTTAACTTATCCAAATTTCTAAACCATTTAAATTCATTTTCCCAAACATGTACAAAATCATCTGTCCTAATATTTCCTTGTACTAATTCTTTCCTACGTTCAACACTAGGACAAACATAAATATCACCATTATACAATATACTCGCTGTAATAAAACCTGCTATACAAAAAAACATATGATTTCTAACTTCTTTTTCGTATTTCATACCCAGAAAATGAGAACATCCATAAGTAATATCAAATTTTGACTTTTTTCGTTTTTCTTTTATAAAGTTCAGAAAAGTCTTATATTCGTTGCCACTAAGTAGCAACTCTTGATTATCAGCTGTTCTGCCAATTGGTTCCATATTTAAAATTCTCCATGAATTTATTTGCAATGCTTGTATTTCATTATATAGAGCTTCTAATTCATTTATATTTGATTTATTTACAACTGTTGTTACTTGCAAATAATTTAGAAAATTAGCTTTTTTTAATTTTTTTATGTTTTCAATTATTTTTGCATAAGAGCCTTGAACTTGTCTAAATTCATCATGTGATTTTTTTAGTCCATCTAAACTTATTGAAATTGTACTCATTCTAGTTTTTTTCATTTTTTCAATTATTTCATCACTTATCAAAATACCATTTGTAGTCATTCCCCAATAATATCCTAAATTATTAGCAAATTTCATTACTTCAAACAGATCTTGTCTTAATAATGGCTCTCCTCCTGTCACATTTATCAATATTTCTCTAGCATCATATTTATTAGCTATATCTTGTAGTGTTTTCTTTATTTCTTCGGTAGTCAGCTCATCCTCTAATTTAATATTTTCACCTGCTCGACTTCCACAATGTTTACAGTTAGCATTACATCTAAGTGTCGTTTCCCAAAATAAATTTTTTAATTTAGGTTTCTCTGATAATATTTTTTTATTTTTATAAGTTATTTCTGCTTCTCCATATTTAATTATATCTTTTATCATATTTTATTTCCCTTTTATTTAATTTCATTTATATTCTACCATATTAGTTATAATTAAGCTAGTAAAATTCAAAAATTATCACCTAGTCCAATTTGTTTACTACCAATAATTAAAATGTGTAAAATTTGACACATTCCATATTACTTTTTCCTTAAACTTTTCTTATTTTTCTCCTTTAAAAACATTTGTTCGTTTTATGGATAAAAATAAAATACAAGTTTCCTTGTATTTTGGTGGGCAGGGAAGGATTCGAACCTTCGTACTCAAATGAGAACAGATTTACAGTCTGCCGCCTTTAGCCACTCGGCCACCTACCCTTATAAAATTAATGGTGCTCCCTCAAGGATTCGAACCTTGGACCCACCGGTTATGAGCCGGTTGCTCTGACCAACTGAGCTAAGGGAGCATCTATGCTCTTTTTATTTGAGCACATTTAGAAGTATAAACCATTTTAGGATAAAAGTCAATAGTTTTTTGAAAAAAAGTTGTTTTTATTATTAGATTGAATTTTACTTTAAACGTTTGTGGATGTACCAAAATAGATTATTTGCTATCTAGTTGAAGTCAAATATTCCAATACATCTTCATAACAAGTAATAGGCTTCGCTCCCTGCTTAATTAAATCATTTGTACCAATAGAGTTTAAAGAATTAATATTTCCGTGGCACAACAAAAACCTCTTTTCCCTGTTCTAATGCAAAATCAACTGTTAATAGCGTTCCACTTTTCTTTTTAGCTTCTATAACTAGCACCGCTTCACTCAAACCACTAATTATACGATTTCTAGCTGGGAAATTCATCTTATCTGGCACAGTTCCTAATGGATATTCAGAAATAACAATCCCCCCAACATTTAATATTTCATTTTGTAAAGTTTCATTTTCTCTTGGATATATAATATCTAATCCACTACCCACTACTGCTATTGGATTACCAATTGCAAGTAACGAATTGTGGACAAATTTTCCACATGTGGATAAGTTATCCACAATTTTCATATTATTTTTTCCACATGTGCATAACTTATCCACTTTTTTAGCATTGAGATTTCCTATATGTGAATAACTATCCACACCTTTTGCTAATCCACTAACTATATTAAATCCACTTTTTGCTAAACTATATCCAAAATATTTTGCAGCTTTTTTTCCATATTCACTCGCTTCTCTACAACCGATAATTGCAATAGAAGGTCCTTGCAAATTTTTAATATTTCCTTTTGCAAATAAACTTATAGGATAATCATATATATTTTTTAATACCTGTGGATAACTTTCATCATTTATTGAAATAATATCTACATCTAATTCTTTCATCTTTCTTATTTGCTCATCAACTTGTTTTTTTATTTTTTCATCAATAATATTTTCTGCTAGCTTCTCCTCTATTCCATCAATTTCCATTAAATCTTTTTTTGATAAATTATATATTTTCTCTGGATTTTTAAAGATTTCTAATAGTTTTTGCTTTCTTCTACTCCCTAAATTTTCTACCATAGAAAACCAAATCCAAAATCTCTTTTCTTCTAAATTTTTCATAAATTTATTATATATATTCCACCTTTCTATTTTAAATTTCATCTTTTTTTGGATTTTATCGAAATAATAACGAATGAATAAATTTTCGAATAAAATAAATAAAATTTCTAATTTTCCTGTAATAGAATATTGATTCACTTCTATTACAGGAATTTTTTGATTTCAATTTTTTAAAATTTACATATTAATAAAATTGATTAACAATTAATGTATTTAACATCATTATTTAAAACATTGTATTTTCACTATTTTGCTCTTTTGCCGCTTTTATAACATTATTCATAAGCATAGCTATTGTCATAGGGCCAACTCCTCCAGGAACTGGTGTTATATAACTTGCTATTGGTTCAACTTCTTTAAAATCAACATCACCAACAAGTTTTCCATCTTCATTTCTATTGATTCCAACATCAATTATAACTACTCCTGGTTTAACCATATCTTTAGTAACAAATTTAGCTTTTCCTATTGCTGAAATTACTACATCTGCTCTTTTTGTATGCTCTTTCAAATTTTTAGTTTTAGAATGGCATACTGTAACAGTTGCATTTTTTGATAAACAACATTGTATTAAAGGTTTTCCAACAATATTACTTCTTCCTAATATTACCACATCTTTACCTGTTAAGTCAATATTATACTCTTCAAACATTTTCATAACACCATA
This sequence comes from uncultured Clostridia bacterium, assembly GCA_944387525.1. Classification (GTDB taxonomy): domain Bacteria; phylum Bacillota; class Clostridia; order TANB77; family CAG-508; genus CAG-269. Next base: position 10,563 of record CALXFF010000016.1, read on the forward strand.
TGGTGTACATGATATAAATGTATCTTCTCCTATACACAATTTTCCCACACTTGATGGTGTAAAGCCATCCACATCTTTTCTATATGTAATTGTTTTAAATGCTTGATTTATATTTAAATGATCTGGTACTGGACTTTGTAATAAAATTCCATTTATAGTTTTATCTTCATTTAATTTTTTTATTAAATCAATCAATTCTTCTTGTGTTGTTTCATCTGATAAAAGATGTTCTTCATATTCTATACCTATTTCTTCACAAGCTCTACTTTTATTTCTCACATACACTTTAGATGCTGGATTGTCTCCAACCATTATTACTGCAAGTTTTGGATTTATTCCATTTGATTTTAATTCATCACATTCAACTTTTAATTCTTTTCTTATTTTTTTTGCTAATTCTTTTCCATCAATAATTGTTGCCATTCTTATTTCATACCTTTCTATCAATCTTTTTTTATTTTCAATTTCTAATTTATTTTTTTTGTTCCAACTTTCTTAATTTTAATTTTTATTTATTAATAACCTTTTATGATGAAATCTATCATTTAATCATCTGTTGTCATTTTATATTCAATATCTTCCATATGTGGAAACATCTCTTTGACTCTTTTTAAAGTCAACATCAACATTTTGGGTTGTGGATTTTTTTTGTGATCTGATAATAGTTTTTGTGTATAACAATTTTCTGCTGTTTTAAATAAAAGATATCTATTTCCAACATAAGTATAATATATTTGATATCCATTTTTTAAGTCAAACCACATTCTTTCAAATGAATAATCTTCCATTAATTTTTTCGTTCCTTTCTTAAGAATTTATCACTATTTGGTTAGTGGCGTCCCCAAAGTATCCAAAAATGGTCACTCCGAACCTGTCCCCAATTAGCCATTAGGTCTGTCCCTTTTAGTATCATTTTGAACCGATTTGGCACGTCCCCAATTAACTCATTGAATTGCTCTTCTGTTATTATTGTTACTCCAAGACTTTGTGCTTTTGTTAGTTTGCTTCCTGCTTCTTCTCCTGCTAATACATAATCTGTCTTTTTAGATACTGAACCTGATACTTTACCACCATATTTTTCTATAATATCACTTGCTTCTCCTCTTGTGAATTTTTCAAGACTTCCTGTCAATACAAATGTTTTTCCTTCAAATCTATTGTCTGCCAGTTCTTCTTCTAATGATGTTGTATTAACTCCTGCTTCTTTTAGTTTTGCTATCAAGTCTTTTGTTTGTTCTTGTCCAAAAAACTCAATTATACTATTTGCCATTACTGGACCAATATCAGCAATTGTACTTAAATCTTCGAAATTTGCTTCTAACAAATTGTCTATATTCTTATATTTTTTAGCTAATATTTTTGATGCTTTTGTTCCTACATGCCTTATTCCTAATGCTGTTATTAATCTATATAAGTCGTTTTGTTTACTTGCTTCAATACTATCTACCAAATTTTGAGCAAACTTCTTTCCATTTTTCTTTAATGATGCAATATCTTCAAATTTTAGAGTATATATATCTGCAATATTTGCAATTAATTTTCTATCAAGTAATTGCTGAATTATACTTTCTCCTAACCCATCAATATTCATTGCTTCTCTTGATACAAAATGGACTAGATTTCTAAATAGCTTTGCTGGGCACTCTATTCCAGTACATCTTATTGCCGCTTCTCCTTCTTCTCTTATTGCTGGTGCTCCACATACTGGACAAGTTTTTGGCATTTCAAAGTCTTTTTCGTTTCCTGTTCTTTTATCTTTTTTTACTTCTACTATTTCTGGTATTACATCTCCTGCTTTTTGAATTACAACTGTATCTCCTATTTTTAACTCTTTTTCTTTTATAAAATCTTCATTGTGAAGTGTTGTTTTTGATATTGTTGAGCCTGCAACTTTAACTGGCTCTAGGATTGCCATTGGCGTTATTACTCCTGTTCTTCCAACTTGGCATACAATATCTTTTAAAATTGTTTCTTTTTGCTCAGGTGGATATTTATATGCAACTGCCCATCTTGGGGTTTTAGCTGTTGTTCCTAATATTTCTCTAAAGTGTAAATCATCTACTTTTACTACTGCTCCATCAATTCCAAATGTCAAATTTTCTCTGTCGTCACCTATTTTTTGAATTGCATTTTTTATTTCTTCAATTGTTTTGCAATAAATTCTAACCGGATTTACATTAAATCCTAGTTTATCTAAGTATTCTAACTCTTCAAAATGAGAATTAAATTCTTTCCCTTCTATTTTTTGCACATTAAATATATATATATCTAATGGTCTTTTTGCTGTTATTTTACTATCTAGCTGTCTTAGTGAACCTGCTGCTGCATTTCTTGCATTTGCAAATAATTCTTCTTCATTTTCTTCTCTTTCTTGATTCATTTCTTCAAAATCTTTTTTGCTAATAAATACTTCTCCACGAACTGTTATATTGATTTTGTCTTTTATTTCTTGTGGTATAGTTTTAACTGTTTTTAAGTTTTCTGTAACATCTTCTCCAACTAAACCATTTCCTCTTGTTGCTCCTCTAACAAATTTACCATCTCTATATTCTAATGCTGATGATAATCCGTCTATTTTTGTTTCTACCACATACCTAACATCTTTTATTTCATTTTCTTTTGCTTTTTGCTCTATTTTTTCTACCCAATCTTCTACTTCTTCTATGCTAAATACGTCTTGCAAACTTTGTAATGGTACTTCATGTGTTACTTTTGCAAATCCTTCTTTTACATGTCCTCCTACCTTTTGAGTTAATGAGTCTTTTGATTGAAATTCTGGATATTCTTTTTCTAGATTTCTTAGTTCTACCATTAACATGTCATATTCAAAGTCTGATATTTCTGGCTTGTCCTCATCATAATATTTCTGAGCATAATATTCTGTTTTCTTTCTTAATTCTTCAATTCTTTCTTTTGCTTGTTTTTTATTCATTTTGTTATCATTCCTTTTTGATTATTTTTTTCTTATGTATTATATACAATTTTTCAAAAAAAGAAAAGGAATTTTATAAAATATTATAATTCCTTTTCTTCTATTAATCTTTCTAAATCTTTTTTGCAATCTCCTAAAATTAAATCCGCCTCTGATAACCCTTTATCTCCTACTATTACAAGACCTTTTTGACCATTAGAAATCTGACTATGTACCTTTTCTTTATATTTTTCCAAATTTTCTACATCTATATATATCTTCTTTGTTTCATTATATTTTAAAGTTTTTTCATCTATTGGTGGGATATAGTATTCTATTCCTTCTTTTTTTAACACTTCTAGTATTGGTAGCATTGGTCTTAAGTATGGTACTTCTATATAGAATTTCATTTCTGGTACTTGAGTTTTACCTTTTTCTTGAACTAATTTTTCATATGTTTTTCTTATTGATTCCCTTGCCTCGTTCCTTTCTGGTATTGAATTACTATTTTGATGTAAAAAAGGATATAATTTATCTGAAATTTTTACCTCATTATTTGTATTATTTTTTTGTAAATATATAGCAAATACTTTTGAAAATTTTATATCTAATAACTTTTGGCCATTATTTAGATACTCATCATATCCATTGGCTTCAAATTTCATGTCTTTTCTTATAGTTTTACCCTTTGTTATAGCAATTACAGTATTACTTTTATCATCATCTACATCTGGTAATATAGTAACTCTAATTCCTTTTTCTCTTGCATTTACTAAGTATTCGTAAATTTCTCCTCTTTTTACTCTCATAAAAGAAATATCATCTGTTGCCATTTCACTTTTTTCGTCTAATAGTCCTTTTGATTCTCCAACTTCTTTTTCATATTGTAATATATCTTTATAACTTTGTGTAACATCAAAACTTTTATCATCTATTTTTTTAATTTGTTGTCTTTGCTCTTGTTCAGATAAACTTGCATATTGTTTTTTTCTTTCTTCTCTTGCTATTCTTTCTTGTTCCTGTTTTCTTTCTTCAGCTTGTTTTTCTTCCTGCTCTTTTAATCTTTTTTCTTCTATTTCTTTTATAAATGGTACATCAGTTCCTGCAAAAACCCAATCTTTCAAATTTACAGTTTCTAATCCTATTGTAACTTGACCTTTTTCTTGATTAGATATTTCACTATGTATTTTTTCTTTATATTTTTCTAGATTTTTTCTGTCAATATATATTTTTTTAGTCATTTTCTCTTTTCTTGTTACTTCATCAGCAGGTAAAAGATAATATTCTATTCCTGCTTGTTTTAATTGTTCTAAAATTGGACATATTGGTCTTTTATATGGTATTTCTAGATAGAATTTTATATCTTTTATATCATGTTCTGTACTTGCCATATATTCTATTTTATTATACACTTTGTAAAATTTTTCTACTGTTGTTCCAGGAGAACATACACTATTATCAAAATATATTTTCCCATCAGAATCTATTGCTATATTATCAAAATATTCTTTTCCAATTTGATTACATAAATAAACAAATCCTAAACTTACACTACCTTTTAACTTTCTAGGAATCTGCAAGTACGCTTTAATCTTTCGAGGAATATTTTTTTCTATCTCATTCCAATCAATTCCTGATGGAAGAATCAATAAATTATTTGACTGTTCTTCATCTGTTAATATTCCGAATTGTATATTTTGTTTTTTTAATTCCATCATCATACTATATAATTTAGATTTATCTACTCTAATTACTATGCTTCCTTCAGTTTTTAATAAGCTTCTATCTGTTAATAATCCTTTTTCATTTGCTACGTCTAATTCATAAGACAAAATATTTTTATAATTTTGAATTGGGTCAAAATTACTTTCATCAATTTGTTCAATTTTTTCTTTTTGTTGTTCTTCTGTTAAACCTTTATATGTTTCTCTTTCTTTTTCTAATTCTTCTTGCCTTTTTTTCTCTGCCTCTTCTTGTCTTTGTTTTTCTTCAATCTCTTGTTTTAATTTTTCTGTATCCCTATCTAAAAAAGTAATTTTATCTCTTAATACTTTCATAGTTTCAACATATAAACGCATAATTTCATCATTATCAAAAACGTCTGTAATAAGTCTTTGTTGTTCTTCTGTATATGCATTTCCTAATTGATTAATTATTTTATCTATGTTTTTTTCTTGCTCTTCTAATGTTATTTTTTCCTCATGATATATACTTTTATAAAACAAAAAAACTAAGAGATTTTTATTTCTCTTAGTTTAAATTTAATTTTTTATTAAATTGTTTAAGCATTATAATTTTCTACTCTAGCACATATAATCAATCTTGCACTACTATCATCTGTACAAGTAGATAATGTAACTTCTGGAACTCCACCTGTATCTCTTTGGTAGAAAGATGTATCTTCTGGTGTTGTTTCAAATTTATTATATATTGTATATGTTAATCTTTCTCCATCATTATCTGTAATATAAATTACATCACCTATATTTAATTTTTTATTATTTGAGAAGAATAAGTTATTTCTATAATTGTGTCCTATAATAACACTATTTCCTGGTTCATTTAATCCTACTCCATATAAAAATGCAACTGCTGTTTCTATTGATTTTTTTGTTACTTTTTCTAGAACAGGATATTTAAAGTTTGTTGCAGGAATTTCCATTGTTCCTAGCACTCCAAATCCTTTATATGTCTTTTTAGTTGTACTACCAGAAGAAGTGTTAGAATCTTGTAATTGATCAAATGGATTTTCATCAGTTGTGTTTGTTGAATTGTCATTTGCCTGTCCATCAGCAACTTCACCTTGGAAATCATCAACAAATGCAGATGTATCTCTTGATATTACATAGTTTTGATAATAGTTGTATGCTAAAAATCCTAAAAGTCCTAATACTGCAACAATTACTATAACTAATATTACTGTTAATACTTTACTATATTTACTCTCAAACATAATATTTTACCTCCGTATCTCTTTTCACTCTATTATAATTATACCACATTTATTACAAAAAGTGTATAGTTTTCGTAAAATTAGTTAAATAAACTAAAATTTATGCTTTTAACAATAAAATGGAACGTTTCTCACGTTCCTTAATACTTTCTGTTATTTAATTTTAGCATTTACTTAGACAATTTTTTCTCCTAGTCTTTTTCCCGCTAAAACATGAAAATGTAAATGCATTACTTCTTGTCCGCCATTTTTACCACAATTTACAATTACTCTAAAACCTTCATCTTTAAATCCTTTATCTTCTGCTATTTTATTTATAACCCCATAAATTTTACCAACCAATTTTTCATCTTCTGGCTTCATATCAGCTAAAGAATTAATATGTTTTTTTGGTATAACTAATATATGAATAGGCGCTGCTGGATTTACATCATTAAAAGCTAATATTTCATCATCTTCATAAACTTTAGTTGAAGGAATTTCACCTCTAATTATTTTACAAAAAATACAATCCTCCATTTTACTCTCATTCCTTTCTAAACTTTAAATTTTAACATGATTGGAAAAGAATTAAATTTTGGCAAGGAAAACGAATTTGAAATTTATGAGGCGTACTTTTTGTACGTTGATTAAATTTCAAATGAAGTTTGACGTAGTCAAAATTGTAATTATTTTTCAATCAGCAATCAAAACTGCTTTAATCCTTCTAACTCCTGAAGAACTAGACTCTTCTTTCTTTATTTTAAATGTTCCCATATCTCCTGTATGTGTTACATGAGGTCCTCCACAAATTTCTTTGCTGAAATCTCCTATTGTATATACTTTTACTTTATCTCCATATTTATCAGTAAATAATCCTATTGCTCCAGATTTTTTAGCATCTTCATAGCTCATTTCTTCACATGTTACCGGCAAGTCTCTTTTTATTTGCTCATTCACTAAATCCTCTACTTTTTGGATTTCTTCTTTTGTCATTTTTTGTGGATGTGTAAAGTCAAAACGTAATCTTTCTTCTGTTATATTAGAACCACTTTGTTTTACATGTTCTCCTAATACTTCTCTTAATGCTTCATGTAAAAGATGTGTTGCTGTATGATATGCTATTGTTTTTTCGTTTTGGTCTGCTAATCCACCTTTAAATTTATGTTCTGCTCCTTGTCTTGATTTTTCTTGATGCTCTTTGAATAATTTTTCGAATTCTTTTAAATCTACTTTAAATCCATTTTCTTCAGCTAATTCTTTTGTTACTTCTGGTGGAAATCCATAAGTATCATAAAGTCTAAATACTACTGTTCCTGGAATTGTGTCTACGTTATTTTCTTTTAATTTTGCAACTTGTTTTTCAAATTCTCTTTCGCCATGTGATAGTGTTTTTACAAATTTATTTTTTTCTTCTATTATTACATTTTTTATAACTTCTCTATTTTTTTCTAAGTCTGGATACATTTCTTTTAGATTATCAACATTTATATCTATTAAAGTTGATAATTCATTTAAATCTATTTGTAATTTGTTCATATGTCTTATCATTCTTCTGATTAGTCTTCTTAATACATAACCTCTATCCAAATTACTTGGTCTACCACCATCAGATATTATCATCATACTTGAACGCAAATGTTCTGCTACTATTCTTCTACTTTCGATTATATCTACTTTTTGAATTTCTTTTAGTTTATCCATTACTGGTAAGAATAATTCTGTATCAAAAGGTGTTTCTTTTCCTTGTAATAACATAGTCATTCTTTCTAATCCTAATCCAGTATCTACATTTCTTTGTTTTAATTTAGAATACCCATTTTGGTCTTTGAAATATTCCATAAAAACATTATTCCATATTTCGACATATTTTCCACAATCACAACTAGGCTGACAATCTGGTCCACATGCTGGTTTTCCTGTATCATAGAACATTTCTGTATCTGGTCCACATGGTCCTTCTTCTCCAGCTATCCACCAGTTATCATCTTTCCCATAGAAATATATTCTTTCTTCTGGAATTCCTGCTCTTTTCCATGCATTTGCTGAAACTTCATCTTTTGGGCAATCCTCGTCTCCAGCAAAACATGTTACTGATAACTTTTCTACTGGTATTCCTAATTCCTTTGTTAAGAAATCAAAACTCATTTGGATTGACTCGTCTTTGAAATAGTCTCCTAATGACCAATTTCCTAACATTTCAAAATATGTTAGATGTCTATTATCTCCTACTTCGTCAATGTCATTTGTTCTTACACATTTTTGATAATCTGTTAATCTAGTTCCTTGTGGGTGTTTTTCACCTAATAGATATGGTACTAATGGCTGCATTCCTGCTGTTGTAAATAATACTGATGGGTCATTTTCTGGTATTAATGGTGCAGATGGTATTACTGCATGTCCATGTTCTTTGAAAAAATTTAAGTATTTGTTTCTTATTTCTATTGCTTTCATTTTAGTCATTTCCTTTCTTTTCTATGTTATTTATTTCTATTTGTTTACGTATTGATTATTGTATAACTCTGTTAGTTTTTCGTTCAAATTCATTAAGTACGTTCTAATTTTACTACATAAATACGAAAATAGCAAGATTTTCTTGCTATTTATTCTTCTTCTTTTAAATTTCACACACGATTAATTATGTATCTTTCATGTACATTATCTTGTATATCATTGTTAATTTTAAAACAAGCTATAATTCACTATTTCAAGTTTCTTAATTTAATTTTTAAATTTTAATTACAATTTTTTAATTTAATATACTGTATACATCTAAAAATATATTTATATACACGACTTCTAATGTATTAAAATTACTTCTAAATATTTTTTGTTAAAATATAATTAAATTTTTTAAGGTTTACAAGGAGGTTACAGTGAAATTCAAAAGAATTAAAGATTTAAGAGAAGATCATGATATGTATCAAAAAGATGTTGCAAAACTATTAGGAATCTCTCAACAATACTATTCTGAATATGAAAAAGGTAAAAGAACTATTCCTATACAACATCTTATTACTCTTGCAAAATTTTACAAAACCTCTATTGATTATATAGTAGGATTAACTGATGAAAACAATTTTAAGAAAACAAGTTAAATTTCCATTTGGCTTCCTAAAAATGTTGCGGCTGATTGAGCAACTTTTTTCTCAACATCATTCATTTTTCCATTGGCTTCTTTTGACATTAATATTACTGTTCCTATTGTGTCTCCATTTGATATTATAGGATATACAACTTGTGCATTATGCTTTCTTTCTTGATTATCATTTTTGGTTATTGGCATAGCAATATCACTATTATCTTTACTTGTATATACTTCCTTATCTTCCATTAATTGTTCTAATTCTTGACTAACATCTTGCTCTAGAAATTCTTTTTTAGAGCCTCCTGATACAGCTATTATTGTGTCTTTATCTGTTATACAAGCGATATGACCTGTTGTTTTTGATAAAGTTTCTGCATAACCTGCTGCAAATTCAGATAATTCTCCTATTGGTGAATATTTTTTTAATATTACCTGCCCTTCTCTATCTGTAAATATTTCAAGTGGGTCTCCTTCCTTGATTCTTAAGGTTTTTCTTATTTCTTTTGGAATTACTACTCTTCCCAAATCATCTATTCTCCTTACAACTCCAGTTGCTTTCATAATTTTCCTCCCTTTTCGTTTCAATTTTTTTGTTTATATTGTTATTATTTCTTATTACTTGTTTTTTATTCATTTTTTGTCAAAAAAAAAGAAGAAGTAATTACTCTTCTTCTAAACTTTCTACTTTTTCCTCTTTTCTAGGTAAAAAACTTGGTTTGTATTTATCCAAAATATATCCTAGTTCTTTTGAAAATTCTTTAAGCATAACCGTTTTTATTGTTGGATCTTTTCCTTTTAAGTAATCCTCTATAATTTGTTTTAATTGTTTAATATTTTTCATTTCAGGTTCTATTTGCTTCATATATCTTTCAGCTCTATCCACAAGTTTTTCTTTTATTAAAACAATATCTTCATTACTTGCACATGATATTCTTTGAAATAATTGAAATGGATCACAATACTTAAATATTGGTATATCCATACATTTCTTATCAAATTTTTCATAAAACTGTTCCATTTTCATTGGAATGCATTTCATTACATCATCTGCCATTTCCTTATACATCTTATCCAATAATTGATCATTTAACGTATTAAAATGTTTTAAAATATCATCCATGTCTTCTTCTAGTTCATCAATCGCTACTTTACCTAGCTCTTCCTTTGGGTTTGGACAATATTCTGATTTTAATGATGACAAATTCATCCCTGTAAAAAATGTATTTTTTAAAGTTTTTAAATCATAATCAATTAATCCTTTTCTTGAAAAATAACTAAAATATGCAAATAGCTTTACTGTGTCTATTAATTCTAATTTTCCTTCTTTTACATCATTATATACTTCTTCAATCACTTTTCCGAACTGATCATCTGATATTTTCCAATATTCTTCTGTAAGTAATCTTTTATATGCAGGCATATTCTCTGTGTCTATTGTATTTACAATAGTTTCCATATTTTCTTTAAATATCTTCATATCAAAAATACGTGTTCTAACATAGTATTCTATAAATTTAAAGAAACGATAATCTGATTTAAAATTGTAATAATAGTTATTATCAAATTCTTTTATATAGAATTGCCTGTTATCCATTAAAATTCTAGAAGATACCAAAATTGATTTATATTCTTCATTATCTTTAATATTTACAAATTTGTCTTTTGTTATTTTTCCTGCTTTTATTTCAAAAGAAACAGCAATTGTGAATATCAACATTGTTTGCATTACTCTATTACTTGTGTTTGGATATGATTTACTAACCATTTCATATATCTTTTTAAAATCGTTTAATGCATGTTTTAATATTCTTAAATTTCTTGTTCCACTTTTATTAAATGTTGAAATTATAAGTCCTGTATTTTCTCTTAAAAACCTTATTAAATCAGGATTGCTTTCATATCTCATTAAAATACCATTTATTATATAATCAAATTTTGGAGCATATTCGAAAGTTTCACCAATTAATTTTTCTTTTATTCTTTCATAATCATTTGCCTTGTCAAATACATGTTCAATTTTATCCTGTATCTTTTCTACAATTGGTTTATCAGCTTTTGTCAATTCATTTTGTTTGTCTAATAAATATGTTGCAATAAACGTTTTCATCTCTAAATTTGAACTTTTTAGTTTTGTTGATAATTCTTTTTCATTACAAATTATTATTGTTTTTATATGGTCATGCTCAACAAAGTTATTGATATATCCTAAAATATCAATAACATCAACATTAGCTCTTTCTAAATCGTCAAAACATAAAACCTTATCATCAGTTGAGAAGAATTCAGCATAATCTACTTTATCTCCATTTTGTGTTACTCCAAATAAATTTGCCATATCAATTCCTGTTTTTGCATATTCTGGAATTGTTGTTTGTCCATTGTTATTCATGAATTTTCTTAAATTTTTGTCCATCAGTTGCGTTGTTTCAATAAAGATTTTTTTACTAATCTCCTCCAAATTCGAAATACCATATAAAGACATATAAATTGTTGTATATCTTCTACCATTTAATTGCATAGATTCTATTTTTTTTCTAACTTTATTATTCCAAAAATGAGTTTTACCTGAACCCCATTCTCCATTTATCATTACTGCATAGTCTGTATAATCAGAACGTATATAATCTAAAATACTTTCGACTAAATCTTCCATTGTTTCCTCCTTTGTCCATGTCGCTATTTAGGACATTTATCATGCGACATTTTGTCCATTCTGGGACATATCTTCTTATTTATTTTATATTTTTAATCCTTTGCTATTGTAAATACATCTATTTTTTTTGGTTTTCCTTCTTGTAAAATTTTGCAACATTCATTTGCTGTACTTCCAGTTGTATATATATCATCAATTAATAATATTTTTTTATTAACTATTTTTTCTTTATTTTTCAAAATATATACACCTTGTATATTTTTTTGTCTTTGTTCTTTATTTAATTTACTTTGTTCAATAATATTTTTATTTTTTATAAGACAATGTGTAATACACTCACATTCAGCCTTCTGCATATTATTATTTTGAGTGCTTAAAATCTCTTTTAACATTTGCTTTGAACTTATTTCAGTAATTTGCTTTACTATTTCATCGGCTATTAATTCACTTTGATTATAGCCCCTTTCTTTCATTCTTTTTAAACTTACTGGAACTGGGATTATTGTATCATAAGATTTCAAAATTTTAAAGAATTTTTCATTTTTTAACAAAAAATTCACAAAGGTTTTATATAAATATGATTTTTCATTAAATTTGTAATTTAGAATCAACTTTCTTATTATTCCTTCATATTTGAAAATATATAAATGATTTTCGAAAAAATATTCTTGATTATCAACCTTATCTATCTTAAATTTTGCTTCTGCCTCTAGCATTTTTTGACATTTTTTGCATAAAAACTCTTGATTAAACTTTCCACAAATTCCACACACTGGTGGATAAACTAAATCTAAAATCCTATCATAAAAATTTTTAGTACTCACCTTCTTCCTATAGCCGGGATTTGGGGACGGTCCTAAATCCCTGCTCTCATTTTATATTCTAAACCTGTATTTCTTTTTTTGCTATCTACATTTTGTATCATAAATTCAACCACTTTCTCCATACCAACAATTATCAACAACTTCTTTGCTCTAGTTATTCCAGTATAAAGTAAATTCCTTGTTAATAACATAGGCGCAGTTGGTGGTACAACCATAATCACAACATCAAATTCGCTTCCGTTGTGCTTTATGTATTGTTATAGCATAACTATGTTCTATTTGGTCCAATTCAGAAAACTCATACCAAGCCACTTTATCATCATCAAAATGTACTTCAACTTGCTTTTCTCTTTCATCTATTTTAGTAATCGTTCCTATCTCTCCATTAAACACTCCGCTTCCCATTACCAACTTATCATTTTTTTCTTTTTCCCAATACATATCATAATTATTTTTTATTTGCATTATTCTGTCACCAGTTCTATATATTGCACCCATACTTGATTTTTCCACTCTATTATCATCATTTGGATTTAACTGTTGTTGTAATGCCTTATTTAGTTCTTTTGTTCCCAACATACCTTTTTTAGTTGGTGAAAGTACTTGAATATTTTGAAAAAAATCATAATTGCCATAGTTTTTTAATCTTCCTGTACATAGTGAAATAACTTGTGCAAGCATTTTTTCTTGTGATGTTTCTTTTATAAAGAAAAAGTCCTGTTTTCTTTCTTCTTCAATCTCTTCTGATTCTTTTTGTACAAAAGGTTCTCCATGATTTACTTGGTGTGCATTTAATATTATTTTGCTTTTTGCAGCTTGTCTAAAGATTTTATCTAAATGTATTGTTGTTACTTGTTCTGAATGTATTAAATCTTTTAACACACTTCCCGGACCAACAGATTGTAATTGGTCTTCATCTCCAACTAATATTAATTTTGTTCCTTGATATATACATTTCAATAGATAATTCATCAAAAACATGTCTACCATAGACATTTCATCAACTATTATGATGTCTGCATCTATTGGTGCTCCTTCATAATCTCCTGCATTTTTATATAAACTATCTTCATCTATTTTTCCTATTTCTAAAAGTCTATGCAAAGTAGATGCTTCTCTATCAGTGGTTTCTGTCATTCTTTTTGCAGCTCTTCCGTGTAGGTGCTGCCAAAACCACTTTTTTACCTTTTTCTTCATATATGTCTATAATTGTTTTTATAATTGTAGTTTTTCCTGTTCCTGGTCCTCCTGTTATTATTACAACATTGTTTTCATTTACTAATTTTACGGCCTCTTTTTGTTTATCTGATAATTCGATACTTGATTCTTTTTCCACTTTTTTAATTTCTTTTTCTATTGATTCAACTTTTTTCATATTTTTTGCTTTTTGAAGTCTTTTTATTCTAAAAGCTATTTCTTCTTCTGTATTATAATATGAAGCCAAATATACATATTCTTGTTTTTCACCTGTCTCCATATCAGTTCTTTCTTCTAATACGATTTCATTATTTACACTTAAAGAAATTAAATTATCTTCAACATTTTCAGTCATTACATCTAAAAGTGAAATTACAAACTCAATTAAATTTTGTTTTAAAACACAACTATGACCATTATTCGTACTTCTAATTAGTCCATATTTTATACCACTTTTTACTCTTTTTTCATTATCATAACTAATTCCCAAATCTAAAGCCATTTTGTCAATTTGTTTAAAGTCTACGCCACGTGTTATATCAATTAATATATATGGATCTTTTTCTATTTGTTCTATTGCATTTACACCTAATAAGTCATAAACTTTTTTTGCATTTTCTGCACCAATTCCAAATCTTTCAAGAAAACCTACAATCTGCCAAACTTCCCAATTTTGAATAAAATCTTCTGCCATTTCTTTTGCTTTATTTTCTGAAATCCCTTTAATTTCTGCCAATCTACTTGGTTCATGTTTAAAGACATAGATTGTTTCATCCCCAAATTTTCTTACGATTCTTTTTGCTAATTGCTCACCTATCCCTTTAACATTTCCATTTGCTAAGTATTTTTCTATCGCTTTTGCAGTTTTTGGCATAAGCTTTTCAAATGTATCTATTTTAAATTGCCTTCCATAATCTTTATGTTCGACAAATTTCCCAAAAAGTTTTAAACTGTCTCCCTCATGAATAAAAGGAAGATAACCTACTACTGTTGTTTCTTCTTCTTCAGTTTCAAATTCAGCTATTGTGTAACTATTTACTTCATTTTGATATATTATTGATCCTATTTCTCCGATAATTTCCATTTTTATTCTATTTCCTTCCTAACTCTATAAAATATATCACGATTATGTATACCATATTTCCCCAATTTTATCAAGTATTTTTTTGAATTTTATGTAATTCATTGTTTACATCATTTATATTATCTATAATATCTTTACACTCTCTCCAATTTAAGACTTTCAAACAATCATAATCTTTTGAAAGTTTTTTCGCAATCTCTTTTGTTTTATCTGTTGATTTTAAATCTGCTACTATTATGTTTTTCAAATAATCTTCTTTACCATATAAAATTTTAAATAAAATTGAACGTAAAAATCCTTCTATTTTTTCTTCTTGATTTTTGACAGCTATTATTATGTATATACCATCTGATTGCATTTTTGTATACGTGGTTATATATATAATTGTTTTTATAATTTCAAATAAACCATAAAGGGCTAATGTCCAAAATATGGTATTTAATATAAATTCCATATCATTTGCCTCCTATGGTTTATTTTATGATTTTTATTCAATTTTGTTACTAGTTTTATTATCAAAGGTCCGTCCCCTATTCCCTGATTTTAGGGATTTTTAGGACCGTCCCCTTAATCCCGGTTAGTACCACTCTAGCTCCCAACCGTCTAGTATTACAGTGTCTCCTTCACATACTCCCATTTCTTTTAATTTGTCTTCTATTCCCATGTTTTTTAGACATTTTTGTAGGTAGTACATTGATTCATTGTCTTCTATATTTATTCTTCCCATTAGTCTTTCTACTGCTTTTCCTGTTACTATAAATACTCCGTCTTCTTTTTTGATTTCCCATTGATCTTTTTTATCTTCTAGTGTATATATTACTCTATCTTCTATTTCTACTAATTCTTCTTTTGGCAATTGTTTTAATTCTTCTGATACATAGTCTATTAATTCTTGTACCCCTTGTCTTGTTGCTGCTGATATTTTGAATAGTTTTAAGTTTTCTTTTTTAGCTAATTCTTCTACTTCTTTTAAATTAGTCTCATCTTGAATTACATCTATTTTATTTGCTACTATTATTTGTTTTCGTTTACTTAATTTTTCACTGTATTTTACCAATTCTTTATTTATAGCATAAAAATCTTCTACTGGATTTCTTCCTTCTTGTCCAGACACATCTAAGAAGTGTAGTAATAGCCTTGTTCTTTCAACATGACGTAAAAACTGAATTCCAAGCCCTACTCCTTCACTTGCTCCTTC
Organism: uncultured Clostridia bacterium; assembly: GCA_944387525.1. GTDB lineage: Bacteria > Bacillota > Clostridia > TANB77 > CAG-508 > CAG-269. The sequence continues at coordinate 26,450 of CALXFF010000016.1, forward strand.
AATTATTCCCGGAATATCTGCTATTACAAATCCATTTCCATCTTTTGTTTTTACTACACCAAGATTTGGTTCTAATGTTGTAAAATGATAATTTGCAATTTTAGGTTTTGCATCTGTTACAACTGATAAAAAGGTTGATTTTCCTACATTTGGGAAGCCTAGTAATCCAACATCTGCAAGTAATTTTAGCTCTAAGATTACTTCTTTTTCTTCTCCTTTTTCTCCATCTTCTGAAAATCTAGGAGCTTGTCTTGTAGAAGTTGCAAAATGTGAATTTCCTCTTCCTCCACGTCCACCTTTTAGTATTAATTCTTTTTGGTCTGGATGTGATAAATCTGCAACTATTTTTCCAGTCTCAGCATCTTTTACAACAGTTCCTATTGGCACTTTTATAATTAAATCTTCTCCATATTTGCCATTGCAATTGCTTCCACTTCCATTTTCTCCATTTTTAGCTTTGAATTTTTTATTATATCTAAAATCAATTAATGTGTTTTTATCTTTATCCACTTGGAAATAGATGTCTCCACCTTTTCCACCATCTCCTCCGTCAGGTCCTCCTGCTGCTACGTATTTTTCACGGCGAAAAGTTGCTGCTCCATTTCCACCATCTCCTGATTTTATAATAATTTTTGTATAATCTGTAAACATGTTTCCTCCTTTTTGCACTCACTTATTCAAGATGTGTCCCAAAATAGACAAAATGTCTCAAACAGAAACGTCCCCAATGAGACATTACTCAAAATAGTCTAGTTTCATAGCTTGCTTTACCTTTTTCATTGTTTCTTTTGCCGTTTTCCTTGCTTTTTCAGTTCCTTCTTTTAATATTTTATCCACTATTTCTGGATGTGCTTCATAATATGCTCTCTTTTCTCTTATTGGTCTTAAATATTCAATGATATTTTTTGCTAATTGTTTTTTACAAGCTACACAGCCTCTTTTTCCTGCTTTACATTCTGAACATACTGTATCAACTTCTTCTTTGCTTGAAAATAGTTTATGATAATAATATACCATACATACATCAGGATTTCCTAAATCATCTTTTTTTATTCTATTAGGGTCTGTTACTGCACTCATAACTTTTTTTGTTATTTCTTCTTCACTATCTGATAAATAGATTGCATTTCCGAAGTGATTTTCCCATTTTTTCATTTCCGTCTAAACCTTTTATTCTTTTTCCATCAGATAATACTATTTTTGGCTCTTTTAGTACTTCTCCATATATGTTATTAAATTTTCTAACTATTTCTCTGCATTGCTCGATTAAAGGCTCTTGGTCTTCTCCTGCTGGGACTAATTCGCCTTCAAATGTTGTTATATCTGCTGCTTGACTTACAGGGTATCCCAAAAATCCATATGTTACACTTTCTCCAAATAGTTCTTTTTTTTGTGCTATTTCTGTTTTTACTGTCGGATTTCTTTCTAGTCTTGCTATTGTAACTAAATTTGAATAGTATACTGTTAGTTCTGCAGTTTCTGGTATCATTGATTGGATATATATTGTTGTTTTTTCTGGATCTATTCCACATGATAAGTAGTCCATTGCAAGTTCTCTAACATTTTTTCTTACTTTTTCTGGATTGTTAAAATTGTCTGTTAATGCTTGAACATCTGCAATTAATATGTACATATCATATTCTCCAGAGTCTTGCATTTCTACTCTTTTTTTCAAAGATCCAAAATAATGTCCTATATGTAATTTTCCTGTTGGTCTATCTCCTGTTAGTATCCTTTTTTTATTTTCACTCAAATTCTATCATCTCCTACTCTAATATAAAATTCATAAAATAATCTTAGCTAATTATCTTTCTTCTTCTTGATTTGCTTTATGAATTTCCTCCATTTTCTTCTTTCTTTCTTCTTTTCTTTTCTGCAATAATTTTACTTTTTCTCCCTGTTCTTTTAGCTCCTGTATTTCTTTTCTCACATTATCATCTATATAACCTCTATTCTTTAATCTTTCAATTCTTGTATGTAACCAAATTCTATAATATTTTATTTTGTCTGATTTTTCTAAGCCATTTAAATATGATAATATATCATATACATTTTCTGTCCAATGTCTTACTATATATGGTTGAATATTATCTGGATTTGCACCCTCTGGAAAATGTGCATATCTTAATCTTTCTCTTGCTGAATAAATAATCTTATTATCTTTTATTGTTATTTTTTTCTCATTAAAATATCTCTTTTTTTCTTCTTCATATATCTTATTATATATCTCTTTATAAAGATTGTCATTTTCCTCTTTATAGATTCTTCCTCTCATTCCATCATCTATTTTATATTTATCAATTTCATTAAGTCTTCTTTCTACTCTTCTCCCTATTTCTTTCTCAATTGTTTCAGAATATATTCTTGTTACTTCTTTATTTTTCATTTCAGCATTTTTTCTAACTTGCTCTTCTTCTTTTATTCTTCTTATTCTATTATCTCTTTGCCTGCCGTCTTCATCATATCTTTGAGGATTTTGACTTCTTTCTTGATTTGAAATAAACATATAATCATCATTCTGTTGTTGCAATTGCTGTATCTTATTTCTTATTTGCATTTCAATATTCTTTCTTAATTCTCTTTCATTTTCTAAGTGATAATAATTTGGAACTTTATCTCTATCATTTAAATCAACAAACCTATAAAATTGCAAGTATATTTCTATTGCTCTTTCTATTGTTCTTTCCAATTCACTTTTATTTCTTATAACCTCATTATAATTTGTTTTCTGTGTTCTTGCAATTTCGTTATTATGTGAAAAAAATATAATTCCTTCTAATAACTCATCTCTACCTTCTATACCATGACAAAAATATTCATCATAAACTTTCTCAGGATTTTTATAAATCCTATAGTTTCTCTTTTTTGATTGATTTTTTTCATCCTCTAATATTTCGTACATCCTTTTATCTCCAATCTTGTATATTTCAATACATTACCTACTTATTAATTATTCATCAAAATTAATCTTTTTATCAACTATATATTGTGGTCTTCCTTTTGATTCATCATAAATTCTACCTATGTATTCAGAAATAATCCACAATGAAAGCAATTGAACTCCTGCAAAAAACGTTACAGCAACAATTATTGATGTCCATCCTGCTGAAAGTTGATTTAATTTAAAAATATATGATATTAGTGCATAAATCAATAAAACTATTGATATTATTATTGAAACTATACCTAAAGCTCCTACTAATTTTAATGGTTTAGTTGAAAAACTAATTATTCCATCTGATGCAAGTTTTAACATCTTCTTTAATGGATATTTTGTTTTTCCTGCATATCTTTCTTGTCTTTCATATTCATATGCTTCTTGCTTAAATCCAACCCAACTAAATAATCCTCTTAAAAATTTATTGTGTTCTGGAAGTGAATTTATTACATCTACAACTTTTCTATCAACTAATCTAAAATCTCCCGTATCTTTTGGGATTTCAACATCTGATAATGCATTTAGTGTTTTATAAAACATTTTTGCAGTTAATAATTTAAAAGCTGATTCACCTTTTCTTGTTTTTCTTTTTCCATATATTACTTCATTTCCTTGCTCCCATAGTTGAAGCATTTGTGGTATTAATTCAGGTGGATCTTGCAAGTCTGCATCTATTATTACTATTGCATCTCCTGATACTTCTTTTAAACCTGCTGTTACTGCTGCTTGATGTCCAAAGTTTCTTGAAAATGATATTATTTTTGCTTTTTTATCATCTTTTGCTATATTTTCTAATATTTCCAATGTTTTATCTTTACTTCCATCATTAACAAATATGATTTCATAATCATATTTTTCTTCTAAACTTTTTAATACATTACTTACTTTTTCATAGCACTCTTTGGCTACTTCTTCTTCATAATACATTGGTATAACTACTGATACTTTTTTCATTATTATTTTTCAACCTTTCCATTTTTTCTAAATACAACAAACTTACTAAACACATAATTAACTATAACAACCATAACCTGTGTTACAATTTTAGATAAAATGTCATTTATTTTAAATACCTTTACCATTAAAGCAAAAGTTCCGACATCACATGTTATTCCTGAAACGACTCTTGCTAAAACAAAAGATACACATTCTTTAATCAAATCTTTCTTTGTTTCTGTCTTACTATCAAACACAAATATTTTATTTGTTACATAGGCAAATATTACTCCACAAATCCATGCAATTCCACTACTTATAACTTCATCTATTCCAATTAGCCTTGCAAATATACAATATGCAACAAAATTTACTATTGTGGTTAAGCCTCCGAAAACTAAATAATTTACAATTTCTTTATAATTTAGATATAACCCTTTTATTGTTTTCCAATTTATATTTTTTAAATTAATATCTTTTAGAGTTACTTTTTCTATTTCTTCGTTCATTTAATTCCTTCCTTTTCTTTCACGTCAATTTTTATATTTTATACATTTCTCCTAAAGGTTCTTCATTATGTATTCTTTTTATTGCTTCTGCAAATACTGGTGCAATAGATAAAACTCTAATTTTATCGATTTGTTTTTCCTTTGGAAGTGGTATTGTATTTGTAATAACTAATTCTTTTATTTCTGAATTTTTTATTCTTTCAATTGCTGGACCTGATAACACTCCATGTGTACATCCTGCATATATATTTTTTGCTCCAAATCTATTCAAAACTTTAACTGTTTCCATCATAGAACCTGCTGTATCAATCTCATCATCAAAAATTATTGCATTTTTATCCTTAACATCTCCAATAATTGTACTTGCAATTGCTCTATCATCATTTCCCTCTCTTCTTTTATCTACTAATGCTATTGGGCATTCGAAATATTCAGAATATTTATATGCTTTTTTTGAACTTCCAGCATCAGTTGCTACTATTACCATATTATCTAAATTTTTTTCTTTAAAATATTTTTCTAGTAAATACTCTCCTGTTAATCTATCACAATTCACATTAAAATATGCTTGAATTGCTGGATTATGTAGGTCACAAGTAATTACTCTTGTTGCCCCTGCAGCTTCTAAAATTTGTGCCATTAATTTAGCTGTAATTGGAACACGTGATTGATCTTTCTTGTCTGATCTTGAGTATAGAAAATATGGTAATACCACATTTATATTTTTAGCTGATGCTCTTTTGGCTGCATCAATTGTAATTAATAATTCCATTATTCTTTCATTTACTGGTGGCTGAGTTGTTTGAACTATATAAACGTCTTTTTGTCTAACTGTTTCTAATATTTGTACAAAATTGTTGTCATTTTTAAATTTCATGTGATTTATTTTTCCTACTTCAATGCCTAGATAATCACATATTTCTTTTGTAAAATTTTCAGCTGTTGGACAAGCAAATATTTTTATATTTTTCATAATTATTTTCCTCCATTTTACTTTTTTAATTCAAGGTCCGTCCCCTAATCCCTAAAAACAGGGATTTTTAGGACCGTCCCCCTAATCCCTGTTTTATAATTCTTCTGCAAATCCTTTTTGTAATTTTTTAAATATAAAATAACCTATAACAGTTAATACTATTGATATTCCCAATAATATTAATAATATTTTCATGTCTGGCATTTGATGATAATAGAAAATATCTCTATATGCATTAATCAAATGTGTCATTGGATTTAATTGCATTATTACTTGTAAGTTTGCAGGTAAATCTGATAATCTATATACTATTGGTGTTGCATAAAATGCCGCCATTAATACAACTCCTATAATATGTTCTAAATCTCTGAAATATACTGTTACTGATGATACTATAAATGAAATTCCTAATAATAAAATATATTGTATTAATAATATAAATGGATATAATATTATGTATTTTGTTATTCCAAGACCTGCTCCTAATACAAATGCTAAGATTATTATTGTAGATATTAAGAAATTAACTGCTCCACTTGTAACTACTGATATTGGTAATATTTCTCTTGGAAAATATACTTTTTTAATAATATCTCCATTACCTATTATAGTAAATGCTGATTGTGTGATAGTTGTTGTAAAATATGTCCATGGGATTAATGCTACACATATGTATATGTGATATGTTTTGTCTCCTCCTGCAAGTAATGCACCAAATATAACAGAATATACTGCTAATTGTAATAGTGGATTTAAGAAAGACCATAAAATTCCTAATATAGAATTTTTATATCTTCCTCTTATTTCTTTTTTTACGTTTGTTTTTAAAAGTTCTCTATATTTGTATATTTTTTGAAATATGTTCATTGTTATTTCTCCTTGCTCCTGTTTTCTTTTTTCTTTAAAATATTATGTAGTTACTCTAAGATATTCTTTAACTACTTCATCTGTATTTCCATCCATTCTTACTCTTCCATCATAAAGCCATACCGCTCTATCACATAAGTTTTTAACAGATTCCATACTATGTGTAACAAATACCATTGTTTTTCCTTCTTTTTTTAGCTCACGCATTTTATTAAAACATTTTTCTTGGAAATGCTGATCTCCAACTGATAAAATTTCATCAATTAATAAAATATCTGCATCAACATTGATTGCTACTGAAAAGGCTAAACGCATATACATACCTGATGAATATGTTCTTACTGGATTATCTATAAAATCTTTCAATTCTGAAAATTCTATTATTTGGTCTAATCTTGCATCTATTTCTTTTTTGGTTAAACCAAATATTGAAGAATTGAAATATATATTTTCTCTTCCTGAAAAGTCTGGATGAAATCCTGCACCTAATTCCAACAAAGAGGTCAATTTTCCATGAGTTTCAATTGTTCCTTTATTTGGGAATATGATTTGTGTCATTAATTTTAAAAGTGTTGATTTTCCACTTCCATTTACTCCAATTAATGCTACTGTTTCCCCTTTTTTTATTTCTAAGTTTATATCTTTTAATACTTCTCTTTTTTCTCTTCTTTTATTTCTTGCAAAAAATAACATTCTCTCTTTTAGAGTATTTGCTCTATCATAATATATATTAAAACTTTTATATACATGGTCAACTTTTATTGCAATTTCATTGTCATTTTCTTTCATTTTATTGCTCCTTTTGTGTATTTTTGTTTTGGTGTAATTATATCATAAATTCTATTGATGTCAAATAAATTTATAGAAAATTTAAGTCAAATAATTCTAATTTTTTATACTAAATCCAATAAATATTGGTAAACATGTAAACATTGAGTAAATATATCTTAATTCTCCAGATACAGGAGATGCTAAACAAGTTAAATATAATATAACAATTGGAATATACATGAAAATATATTCATATTTTTTTTCATAAATACAATATACTAATAATATTAATACAATCCAAAATACAAATCCAATGTTAGCAACTAAATTTAATATTGGTACTTCCTTATCATATATTAAATCTATAATCTTATCAATAAATGAAATTTTTAAAATAGGTGTTGTTTGTATATCCATAAATTGTTCTTTTTCAACTGTTGATTCAAATGTACCTGTTGCTACTGGGAAAGTCTGTACATCAAGATAATAATATCCATATGTATTACTTATAAAGCTCTGTAAGGTTTCTAATGGATATTTTATTGCAAGTTTAAAATACAATTTAAAAAATTCCATCTTGTTTTCTTCATATGCCAATTCATTAAAATTATTTTTTATTGGATCTGATATATTTGGTCTATATAATTCCTCTATCTGTTCAACTGGTAAATATTTTTCTATTAACTCTTGTTCTTCAGTTGTTAACTCATCCCATTTATAAATAGATATTCTTGATATTGATTGTAATGGAATTGTTAGCATCTCTCTTGCAGAGCTTTTAGCTATTCCTAAGTTTTCATATAATGGGCCAGTAATTAATAAACAAATTATTATTGAAATAAGGAATACTAGTAATACTTTCTTATAATACTTTCTTTTAGCTATTAATATTATTGGAAAGGTCAATAATACAACATAAAATCCATTGTTTCTAAAAAACATAATGCCTAACATTGTAATTATAAACAATATATTTCTTTTATAACTTATAAAAAAATTATCATTATTTATTATCTCTATTATTTGTATAACAAACAATATCATAAATAACATAAAAGGTACATCTTTCCATACTGATATGCTAAACTGTGGAAAAATTGGATTTAATGCAAAAAATAGCAATGTTAATATTTTAATTATAAATGGTAACTTTCTTTTAGCCATATAATATATAACAAATGAAAATGTTAAACTACATGCTATCATCTGTAATACTACATATATAGCAATTCCAAAATTATAATTATTTGATATTACATATCCTATTTTACTAATTATTGTTATTATTAGAGTATGTAATATTGGATGATGATTACTATAACCATATATTCCATAACCTTGCATTAATTGATAGTTTGTATCATATGATGTTATTCCTGGATAGTAATTTAAAAAATATGGTAACCATGCCAAAATTAACATACCACTAACTATAAAAAAAGTTTTTAAAGTTGGTTTCAAAAAGTCTACTTTCTCATTATTATTCCATTTTATATTTTCCAGCTTTTTTATTAGTATTTTAATTCCATTATTAAATATTATTCCATAAGATATAATCTTAATTATAAAATATATAAGAACGCTAAATGTTATTTCTATTTCATTTAAACTAAAATAATCATAAGTCATTTGTCCCACAGTTTGGAATATAGCAAACAATATTCCCAAAATCACGCTACAAATACGTAGTCTTTTTTCCTTATATCTATTTGATTTTTTCAAAATATAATAAGTAAATATACATATCATCAACCAGATTATATTATTTCCATTGAAAGTAATACTATCATCTGGAAAATTTATATACATATTTATTCCTATTGTTACTAATATTGAAACTATAACCCTTACTATTATTTCTATATTATTATTTTTCTCCTTCAACAACTTTCCTCCGCTTAAAAACTTTCATATAGTTAAAACAAAAAGTGAGAATATTTTATCGTATTATACTACATTCTCACTTTTTTCGCTATCTTTACCTTTCAAAAATAATTTTTTGTTCTAATAGTCTAATATTATAATCCTGATATTTTCCTACTACCTTGTTATTATAACTTGAATTTGAAAAATATACATTTACTTTGTTATATTCTGATACATTTCTACTATCTCCTGATTCTACTTCAAAATAGTATTGTTTACTTGTATCTATTCCTTCTATAAATCTGTCAAAATAGTATGTGTTTGTTCCTGTTGCTGTTACAAAGACTTCCATATCTACTGTTCCATCTGTACTTTTAAATCTCATTATAGGTGCTACTTGTGGTACTGTTGATATTCCATCTACCCATTCTACAACTACTATTTCTCCACTTACATATGTTGCATTTCCAGCTCCTATTCCTACATTAAATTGTTTTAATTCTGTATTTAAGTTTCCTACATATGTATCATCTTCAAATATAATTTTCTCTCCTGATAGTTTTATTTTTTTGTCATGATATTTTCCCACTACATTGTTATTATAACTTGAATTTGAAAAATATACATTTACCTTTCTATATTCTGATACATTTCTACTATCTCCTGATTCTACTTCAAAATAGTATTGTTTACTTGTATCTATTCCTTCTATAAATCTGTCAAAATAGTATGTGTTTGTTCCTGTTGCTGTTACAAAGACTTCCATATCTACTGTTCCATCTGTACTTTTAAATCTCATTATAGGTGCTACTTGTGGTACTGTTGATATTCCGTCTACCCATTCTACAACTACTATTTCTCCACTTACATATGTTGCATTTCCAGTTCCTATTCCTACATTAAACTGTTTCAATTCTGTATTTAGATTTCCAATATAGCTATTATCTTTAAATACAATATTGTTATTATTTATTTTTACATTATAATTTTTATATTCTCCTAATTCTTTTGTCATCTTAGAAATATCTATTACATTTGTTTTACTTGTTGAAATATTATATTTAGTTATTAATTCTATTTTTAGTTTATATTCCTTTGTTGTATCAATATTATCAATAAATTTATCAAAATAATATGTGTTTGTTCCTGTTGGTGTTACAAATGCTTCCATAGTTACTGTTCCATCTGTACTTTCTAAAGTAATTCTAGGTGTATCTATTGGCACTGTTGATTGTCCATTTACCCATTCAATTGCAACTATTTCTCCACTTATGTAGTAATTTCCACTTTCATTTTGGTTTAAGCTTAAAGTTTTTAATTCATTTGTTAATCCACCATCATATTGATATTTTAGTTTATTATCTTTAACAATAAAATCTACTTTTCCTATTGTTCCTAATTTTCTATCAAAAATTTCCACAACTGCTTTTTTATTTGTTCCTATATTACTTGCTTCTGTTACTTCTGCATAAATTTGATATTCTTTATTTTTGTCTAAACTATTGATATATCCATCAAAATAGTATATATTTCCTGAATCTTGTTTTACATATAAGGTATTTTTAACAGTTCCATCTGTTGATTCTAATGTAATTGTAGGTACTATATCTGGAGTTACAATTTCTCCATTTACATCTTCAGTTACTTTTACTTTACCACTAATATAATGACTTGTTTCACTTGCCTCATTTAAAGTAATTTCTTGAATTTCATTTTGTATATTTCCTTTATAATTAAAGTAAATATTATTTTTTTCTATTAACATATCTTTATATTTGAATTTACCTAGTGTTGAATCTGTTAATTTCATAATATTAGTTTTACTATTTGATACATTATTTTCTTCTGTCAATTCTATTTTTATTTGATATGTTTTATTTGTATCAATTCCATCGATAAATTTATCAAAATAGTAATCATTCATAGATGTATATGATACAAAAAATTCTTCATTCACTGTTCCATCTGTTGATACTAATGATATTTTTGGTAATTCTGATGGTACTGTTGATAAATCATTTATCCACTCTATTAGCATTATATTTCCACTTATGTAATATGAACCTGCATCTGTTTTATTTAAAGTAATATCGTATAATTGATGTGTTAGTCCTCCTTCATATGTTCCTAAACAAAATACATTATTTGATATATAACATGTACTATTACTAAAAGTTCTATCAGGCAAACTTACCCTCATTGACTTACTATTAGAAATATTAACCCCTTCAGTTAATTCAGCATTGATAATATATCTCTTAGTTTTATCTAAAGTATTAATATAACAGTCAAAATAATATGTATTTCCTGATACTTGTTTAACATATATTTCTTTACTTATAGTTCCATCTGTTGATTCTAACGTCATTTTTGGTATTGTTCTTGGTACAGTTGATTTTCCATTTATCCATTCAACTATAACAATATTACCTGTAATATATTCTGCTCCACTCTCATTTTTCCCTACATTAAATGATGTTAATTCACTTGTAATATTTCCTTCATATTTGTCATTTTCACTCAATGGTCTTGGACATGCTGTTGTAGGCATATTTTCATATAATGGTATTACAAATTCAAATGAACTACTTATAATTCCATTATTTTTGTATCCTTGATACATTGTATTTCCTTCATCATTTGCAGCTCTAACATTTTGCATATATTGATGATTATATAATCCACCTTCTTCTATTACATCGAATTTTTGGAAATACAATGTAGATTGTCCAACACTCATATATCCATCTTTTATAAATTGAGCTCCACCTATAATAGATGCTTCTACTGAAAACCAACCATGTTCATAAGCATATTGTGCACCTGCTAATAATCCAGCTTCAGTATCATTTCCACTGGCATTTATATTAAATAAGTTATACACTTTAACAAATTCACCAGTTTCAGTCCTATACAAATATCCATTTAAAGCTCCTCCACCATTTGCTCCTTGCTCTTGTTTTATTCTAGCAACTATATGGAAGGGACTTATATTATTTTCTTGTGCAGCCTGCATTATAGCATCAATATATGATTCACTAGTTGATAGAAATGTTCCTTCTGTCATTTTTTTAACCGCATCTCTATCTCCAATAGCAGAAGATAAATCTTGGAATTGGAAAAGATAATCAGCAGTCAAGCTATTTCTTGGATCCATCATATATGCTATTGCTTCTTCAGATGCACAATACCATCTTTTTGATAAATCATATTTAGTATATCCACAAATTGGACACACCCATTCTCCATTATATGTATCATAAATCAAGTTTTTAGGGCTACTTAAATGTCCTGTATATTCGTTTTCTATAACATCATTCCAATCTAATCCTGTATATAAAAGTTTTATTTTCCAATTTGGATATTGTGCTTGCAAACTTTGCAACGCGCTTTTATACCCAGGATATTTTGATTCATCTATTGCATTTATGTCATAACTTGTACTAGCAGCATATGTAGTATTTAATTTTCCACTCACTAGTCCTATCATAAAAAATGCAATTAAAATTATTAATATTTTTATTGGTAATTTTACGTTTTTCATATGTACACCTCTTTTTCTAATTTCCTTCTCCAGTATATACTAAATTAATATATTTTTCAACTTTTTTCACCTATTTTTCACATACAATATATTCCAAAAAAATTCTAGCCTATTAAAATAATAAGCTAGAATAATTTTTTATAATTTACTATGCTCCCATAAACATTTGTACATAGATTCTACCATATGGTCCACCATCTACAACTCCTACTCCTGTATAATTATAAGATGAAGTTAAAATATTTGCTCTATGTCCTTCAGAATTCATCCATAATACTACAGCCATAGCATTACTAGATACACCTGCAATATTTTCTCCAGTTATATAATAAGATATTCCAGCTGTTTTCATCATATCATAATGATAACCATATGTTGGAGATAAATGGTCAAAGTAATTATTTAGTACCATATCTTCTGCTTTTCTTCTTGCTAATAATTGTAATCTTGAATCTATTTGTAATGGTGCTATTCCATAAGCTGCTCTTTGTTGATTAATTAAGTTTAAAGTCTCTTGTTCATTAGAATTCATAATTATAGGATAACTTTCATCTAATGGTTTGAAAACTATTGCATTATTTTCTAAAACTACCATTTGTGTTATGCCATATGCTCCAACTATTTTATCTGCAAAATCTCCTGTAAAATATACGTTAACTTTTCTATATTCTGATATATTTCTACTATCTCCTGATTCTACTTCAAAATAGTATTGTTTACTTGTATCTATTCCTTCTATGAATCTATCAAAATAGTATGTATTTGTTCCTGTTGATGTTACAAACACATCCATATCTACTGTTCCATCTGTACTCTTAAATCTCATTTTTGGAGCTACCTCTGGGACTGTTGAAACTCCGTCTACCCATTCAACAACTACTATTTCTCCGCTTATATATGATGCATTTCCTGTTCCTATTCCTACATTAAATTGTTTTAATTCTGTGTTTAAATCTCCTACATATTTATCGTCTTCAAACATTATCTTTTGTCCTGATAATCTTATTCTTTGGTCATGATATCTTCCTACTACTGTATTATCAAATCTTGTATTTGTAAAATATACATTTACTTTGTTATATTCTGATACATTTCTACTGTCTCCTGATTCTACCTCGAAATAGTATTGTTTACTTGTATCTATTCCTTCTATAAATCTGTCAAAATAGTATGTGTTTGTTCCTGTTGCTGTTACAAAGACTTCCATATCTACTGTTCCATCTGTACTTTTAAATCTCATTTTTGGAGCTACTTCTGGCACTGTTGAAACTCCATTTACCCATTCTACTACTACTATTTCTCCACTTACATATGTTGCATCACCTGCTCCAATTCCTACATTAAATTGTTTTAATTCTGTATTTAAGTTTCCTACATATGTATCTTCTTCAAAGGTTATTTTTTCTCCTGATAATCTTATTCTTTGGTCATGATATCTTCCTACTACTGTATTATCAAATTTTGTATTTGTAAAATATACATTTACTTTGTTGTATTCTGATACATTTCTACTATCTCCTGATTCTACTTCGAAATAATATTCTTTACTTGTATCTATTCCTTCTATGAATCTGTCAAAATAGTATGTGTTTGTTCCTGTTGCTGTTACAAAGACTTCCATATCTATTGTTCCGTCCGTACTTTTAAATCTCATTTTTGGAGCTACTTCTGGTACTGTTGAAACTCCATTTACCCATTCTACTACCACTATTTCTCCACTAACATATGATGCATTCCCTGCTCCTATTCCTACATTAAATTGTTTTAATTCTGTATTTAAGTTCCCTATATATGTATTTTCTGCTATACTATACTCTGCTTCTGATATTTCATCTGCCCCTAATACTTTTGCTGTTATTCCTTGTAACGAAAAAACTAAAATCATTACAAGTAAAATTGTTATAATTTTTTTCATTAATTTCATAAAAATTCCCCTTCCTACAATTAGGTTTTGTAAAAAGTTTTTCTGTTAAAACTTCTACAACCCTTGTTTTTTCTATATAAATTATTAAAACTTGATAT